>NZ_NKRF01000037.1:0-21946 GCF_003408955.1 Pseudomonas sp. GL93 | reverse complement strand
TAATTTGAGAGTGTGGAGCAACTGGCATCAGGCTTAGAGGATTACATCACCTACTACAACCAAGACCGCATAAGCCTCAGACTGAATGGCTTGAGTCCGGTACAGTTTCGGACCCAGGCACTAAATCAATAGCGTCTCCTGTCCAACTTTTGGGGGGCAGTTCATCCCGGGGTCACTAAATTCCGAAGGCTCGAGTCAGGAATCTGTCCCCCTAGAGACGGCCTATACCAACAACGAGCCAGGAAAACCCGGGGCACGTTGAAGCTGCCATTCAATTTGTCGGCGTGCTGTGGAAATAATGTCTGTAAACAATAGGCAGCTGACTCCAGGTTCAAGCTCTCGGGTCGGGAAGCCATCAATCCGTCCTCCTATTACTAGAACTTTTATTGGCTTAGAGCTATACCCGGTAAGCTCATGCCGATACCGAGTTGCTTGCTGGTAATCCGCAAAGCTCAAAGGATGCGAGGGACGCTTAAACTCGATCAGCAAGAACTCCCCCAGCAAGCTTTCATTCAACAGCAAGTCTGGACGGGTCGTGCCTTGCGCTCCGGAGTACTTCTGTTTCAGCAGCTCCTCAATCTGCCGTTTCAAAGTGATATTGGAGCTGAAGATCGTGAATGCAGCACCCAAAATCCAAAGATTTACTTCTATAGCTTTATGTACCGTTGACTCAAGGCAGCCTTCATTTCGGACTAGGCGCTCCAAGTCGTCCAAGAACTGCAATCTGGCTCTAGCTTGGTCGACCAGAACGGCCATGTCGGCAAGGCCAAAGCTCTCCAGCGCATCAGCAAGGTTAACGATATCGCCGCGATTTGCTTCAGCGAGATGCTCGACGATAGAGCGGTATTCGGTACGTTCTACGGCCTCAAGAACGACAAACGCGAGAGCCTGTACCTTGTGGGCAGGTTCGTCGTAATACTTTTTCAAAACCTTCTTTATTGCTCGATCTGCGAACTCGCGCTTGTGCTGGGGCAGTTTTTCCAATCGGCCGGCGACCGCTTTTTGCAAGCGAGCATGCGCCATCCGCATTTCCATACCGTGCGTAGAGCGGAAAGCCTCAACCAAATTTTCCTGCACGAAGGTGACGATCTGTAGGTAGGCCTCGCTGTTTTCGATTACCGAGTCCCACCCAGCAGTCACATAGTCCATCAGCCCGTCAGCTTCGACCTCGCCATATAGCTTTCTCAGCAGACGAGCAGGAATCTCATCACTGTTCTCCAAGCCAAAAAAGCCAGGCTTCCCGACTGCCTTTCCTTCCACCATCAAAGTAATGCCGGGGCGTCTCAGACCACTTTTCTTTTTGCTAATGGCAAAACGAAGAGTCGCATCTCCCGCATCAGGAAACGTACCCCGCACCTCAGTAAATTCTCCTTCAAGATCATCAATGCCCAGCGGTTTACCATTGATGATAATTTTGAAGTCCTTCTGCCGACCGTACTCCATGATCAGTTCTTGGCGTAGTCGATCAGCACTTGGGTAACGTAGCCCTTGGCGAAGATGCGTTAGTGTTACGCAGGTTCCATGATCTTCGGAGCTGCATACGCTCACCTCTAACGGGAGCGTCAAGTGTTCGATGTCAGAGGCCGACTCAAGGTCCTGAATACCGAGCGTGAACGAAATCTGTTGGCCTCGGGCCATTGTGGTGAGACACATCACCGAAGCGGACATCAGCCCAGCAAATTTCCCGATGCCTTTCTTACCTTTGATCGGACGCCTTTTTTTTGATGTACGTCCATCAGTCCGCATCCGTCGATCAGATGCAATTTTCAGATAATGAGACTCAAGCTCCTGGCGAGTCATCCCGTTGCCATCGTCGCGCACAACAATAGGGCCATCGGTCAATGGCTCAGGTAGTTCTATTACCACCTCTTCTGCATCTGCATCCCATGCGTTATCAACTAATTCTTTAAGAGCTTTTTCTGTCGTTGAGTAATCTTGGCTGAGCAACGTTGCCAGTCGGGAGTCAACCTGAAAATTTGCTTGCTGCATCTCACATTCCATCATGGAAGGTTGTCGGTCCCGAGCACATCAACGACATGCACGAAAGGTTATTTCCGCTCATTCTACACAAGAGTGGCCTAATGATGGCTCGCCGAGTAAGCAAAGCTGGGTTCGCCACTCCAGCCTGGCCTTTGGTCAATCGGTCCGAACCTCTCTCCAACCGCCGAATGTCTCAGCAGGCAGTATCAGGCTTATCTGGAACGGCGAGACCTGATTCTGATCAAGGCGACAAACGTATTCGGCAGCTCAGATCTGGTCGCAGAATGGTTCATCAAACCCGCCCGGGGCCTGGATTACCGACCACCCTGCAGCGTTATCATGGATAACCACGACTATAAGCTGGTCTATGAATACCTGGATCGCATCGAATATGGCGTTTATTGAACAACCTCCGACGCCTTCCTGTTAGCGGCTCAGCCGAGCGCTGTCATTGGTGGAGGGGAAATGGCCAGCACGATCAAAGCAGTCGCCACACTGATCGGTAACGCGAAGCGAATCGTGGTGTTCACCGGCGCTGGCATTTCGGCCGAAAGCGGCATACCGACCTTTCGCGAGCCGTTGACGGGCATCTGGGCGCGTCATAATCCGGAAAAGCTGGAGACCGCCAACGCGTTTCGCGAGGACGCAGCGCTGATTTGGGGCTGGTACGTGTGGCGACGGGCCCAAGTCGCAGCAGCTGCGCCGAATGCGGCACATCTCGCCATCGCGCAGTTGGGCAGATACAGAGATGTGACTGTCGTTACCCAGAACATCGACGATCTTCATGAGCGCGCCAGCTCAACAAATGTCATCCATCTGCATGGAAGCCTTGGGCAGCCAAAGTGCTTCGCCTGCCATTGAACCCCGGCTATCTTCCCCTTCGAAAAGCCGGTCGCCAGTGAGGGCCTTAGGATCGAGCCGCCACGCTGCCCCCGCTGTAACGGAAAACTTCGCCCAGGCGTCGTGTGGTTCGGTGAAGATCTGCCGACCGCAGCTTGGAAGAGCGCAGTTCTAGCCGCGAAAGATGCGATGTCCTACTGTCTATCGGCACGTCGGGCGTGGTCCTCCCGGCCGCCGAGATTCCCATCATTGCGCATCGCGCCGGTGCCTGCGTCGTGCACGTCAACCCTGCACAAGTTACCCAGCCGAGCACCCGGGAACTGTGCCTGATCGGACGCGCAGTAGAGCACGTCCCTGCCCTCGTTTCGCTCTTTGGGTAGGCTGACCTACCTAGTTGATAACCGCTGCGACGGCACTGCCCCTTAGAACAGCGAAACCTTCGGGTTTTCGTGCTGGTTCTTAGATATTTTTTAGTTGTAAACCATTACCACAGACAAAACTATTAGCGTTTTAGTCTACAGCATTTTACAGCGTTGCCGACACGCTAATAATAAGGCTTCAGCAACTGAGCCTTATATACCCTTAGATCGCTTTCGATGTTTAAAAGGACACTGTTCATGCGTGTTATTGAGCGTTTCAAAAAGCTGTCACCGGTCATGAAAATCGTGGCTTCCGTCACATCCTTCTTCAGTAGCGCGGCGGGCATCGCCGCCCTATATTTTATCTTCCATCCGCTCACCAACTTCAACCCGGATGTCGTCGGTCGATGGGACAGCGATTACTCCTATCCGATAACCGATGGCACCCTGCACTTCAAAGGTCGCACCAACCTATTTCATGAGGGGAAATACAACGTTTCTGGCGTCATCACGCTAGAGGGCAAGATCAAGGAGCAAGGCTATAAATTTAGCTACAACGCTATAGGTGCCGGCAACTGGACTGCTGACAGCGAGCGGATGTCGATTACATTGCAAAATATACACTCGACTACCAAATCCATCGAGGTAGCGGGAATAGACATCAGCCCACAGCTGGTAGAGAAGCTATCTGGTAAACCTACCCCCGAACTGAGCGACGCCTACCCTAGCGGTATGTCCGATGAATACAGCCTAGAGTTCGTCTCCTCTGATATCGTCGTACTTCAGGCAACGGATCCGTTTGGCAAGCCTTTCAAGATCCAGATGCACCGCCAGTCGTAATCAGCCAAGCTTCAGTGGTCGGAGGGCATGCTCTCCGGCACCAGCGAATAGCCATAAAGCGATATCCGCTCTTGAAGCAAGAGAGTGAACGACGCCTTTGTAACTGAGTATGTCAGCAGCACGACTCTCCGTCCGAATCACCAGCTCAGGACTTGAACAGCTCACATTGGATCCATCATGATGATATCAAATCGACTTCACGGCGCTGACGGTCGAGCCTGATATCTCAGTTCAGCCGGAGGCTGCATGGACGCACAGACTTCACCTTCATCGAAAGAAATTTTCGACCCGTCAAAGACGCCTGAACAATTCGTCATCCTGCCATCAGAGATACGTGGTGACCGGATTAGCATCAGCACATACCAGCGCATTGCGCACACAACCGACAAGCTGCCAGATGCCGGATTGGAGCTCACGATTCTCGGGCTTTTCGGTGAGGTCGGCAGCCTGTTGAGCGCCTTCAAGAAACTGCAGCGAGATAGGGCAGCCTTTAAGCGCTACAGCGCAACCATCCTCGAGGAGCTTGGCGACACGCTCTGGTATTTCTCAACGCTGGCCACGCGAGCCCAGCTCGACCTGCCTACGATCGCTCAACAGGCGTTTCGCGGCCTAGAGGACTGGGAGAGCGTGATGCCTGAGGATCCCAACCTGGGTTTTGCCGACCTGCAGAGTCGAGATGGCAAAACGGTTTCGGAAGAGTCGTTCAGCACACAGGTCCTTGCGCTCGCCGGCTGTGTGGGCGATCTGCTCAATGACTTCAAAATTGGCACGTTCAAGCGCAACCGCGACCAGCTTTCTGCTCACATGGTAGAGATATTCCGGGCACTGGTCGCCGCAGCGAACTCAGCCGATGTGGACATGGGCGCCGCGGCGCTTGGAAACCTCAAGAAGACTTTCAGTCGTTGGCCGGCAGAGACGACCTACCCGTCGCGCTTTGATGCCGAGATGCCCAAGAATGAACGATTCCCTCCACGGCTGGAGTTCTACATTGCCGAAGAGACTGCAGGCGAGAAGCAGTACGTCATTCAGAAGTGCAACAAGATCATCATTGGCGATCGCCTAACCGACAACAAAATGGAGCGTGATGACTACCGCTTCCACGATGTCTTCCACCTGGCGTTTGCAGTTCATCTGGGGTGGTCCCCGGTGCTCCGCGCACTCCTCCACCTGAAGCGCAAATGCGTTCCTGAAATTGACGAAAACCAAGACGGCGCCCGGGCCATCCTCATCGAGGAAGGGGTTGCCACGTTTATCTTTGGCCGCGGGCTTGAGTGCGAGCTGTTCGAGACCGTCGATCACGTCGACTATGACCTGCTGAAGTCCATTCAGGATTTCGTCAGGGGGTACGAGGTTGCCTGGTGCGCACTGTGGCAATGGGAGAAGGCGATCATGGACGGCTTCAGCATCTTCCGACAGCTCGTTAATAAGCGAAAAGGCTACGTGATGGCGGACTTCGAGAATCACACGATCAGCTTTCGCGAAGGCAATGACGACGATGAATAGCCGCCGTCCGCCTATTGCGTCTTGGAACGCTGGCTGCAGCGGTTCCCTTCAATCCGTCCAACTACCCACACACCCGGTTGAGGAGTTTCACTCATGAGCGATAAGGCGTGCATCGTCTTCACGACAGGGCTCGAACATAAAGCCCAGACCGTGTCACAACAATTGAACGAAAGAGGTTTCGAGGTCTGCATGACCGGAGCCGAGCAACCTGAAGTTGAAGCTGCTCAGGCGGATCTGCCTGTCTCCTATGAGATCCAGAGCTGCATTGACAACGCCGTGATCAGCATTTTCCTGATCCCGGAGGAAGGCTATGAGTGCCTGGAAGGTGCCGCGGAACATGCTGCAACACGTGGCACACGTATCGTGGCCATCGCCGCAGACATCGAGTCACTACCTCAGGTATTCGATGAACACGCCTACTCCGTACTTACGATCGACAGTCCGCGACTGGATGAGGTCATCGGGGGAGAACCGGTCTGGGAGCGCGCAGACGGCAGTCCACGAGAAGAACGCGACATCGATCGGGTCGAGTGCCAATGAGTGATCTACCGAAAGTATTCTCCTACAAGCTCGTGAGGGATTACGGCTTTGCGCCAAACCCGTTTCATGGCATCTGTACTCTGGGCACCTGCAAACCACAAATCAGGGAGGGAGCCCAGAGAGGAGACATCATCATTGGATGTGGCAGCAAAGCGCTGAAACTAGAAGGCAGGATGATCTTCGCGATGCGAGTGTCCCAGAAAATGTCCTTTCAAGAATACTGGGAGCACGAAGCGTTCAGAATCAAGCGACCCAATCTGCGTGCGAGTAAAAGCATGGCCTATGGAGATAACATTTACCGTCGGGACGGCGATGGCTGGATTCAAGAAGACTCACATCACAGCTTCGTTGGAGGAGCATTGAACCGGGACAACCTGAACAGGGATACCGGCTCGGACAACGTTCTGATCGGTGAAGAATTTATTTACTGGGGGGCGAGCGCAGTAGAGATTCCTGAACACCTACGAGACTTCGAAGGAGACGATCTCTACCCACATTCGAGAAACTACCGGAACGGGTTTTCGAAAGACTTCAGGGCCGAAATCGATGCCTGGTTCAAGGAGATCACCGATCGGGGCCGCAGAGGCCGACCAGCTTCCTGGGGCTAATCTAACCGGTAGCATTCGAAGGATCACGCCAGCGTTGTATCCCAGTGAAAACTAGGGAAGACGTTGGCCATGCCCGTCAGTACGGCATCCACCCTCAAGTGCCATTTCAATCCCTTCCAGAAAATGACGAATTAACCCCTCACTTTGCGGCCATGAGCGAATGATCGCCTGCACCGTGTCGACCACGCTTTCGGAGGGGACGAGCTGACTATCCGGCGCATGTGAAATGTGCAAAAAATTGCAAATAGTTAGCAAGTTTTTACTCAGCAATTTGCAACCGCCCCGCTCCATCTTGGAGATCTGGGTGTAGTGAACTCCCGTGTTTTTTTGCAGGTACTTCAGGGTAAATCCCCTCTGCGTACGTACTGCCTTTATACTTCTACCGAGGTCTGATGCATTCATTTCGATTGAGTTTTTTTGCCAAGTGTGTGCAAAATATTTGCACACTTTTCTGTTCAAGGCGAGGACCATGGCGGTCTATGTTGATGCAGAGGGAATCAAGTGGCGTGGCCGTGAATGGAGCCATCTGGTCGCCGATTCTTTGGAAGAATTGCATGCCTTCGCCGATAAGCTCGGCTTGAGACGCAGCTGGTTCCAGTCCAAGACGCTCTATCCACACTATGATGTAACCAAGTCTGTCAGGACGCGGGCACTAGCAATGGGGGCGTACGGTGCTGATAGAGAGAAAATTGTCAGTTGCGCAAGGCAGATGCGATCCGAGATGATCCAAGCTCATCGAGATGCTCACTCTGGCATCTGACAATGGAAAGGGAGCTTCCATGCCGGTACCAACACCGCAACTACCTTCGCTGTCGATCCCTCAATACCGACTGAAAGCTGGCGGTACCAACCAGTTTCAAACGGATGAAGGCGGTTACCAGAAGCTGAAGTTCGGCTACTTCGGTGAAGTGGGAGGGCTACTCTCCGCAGTCAAAAAGGTTGGTCGTGACCGTCTAGCAGCTTCCGTCAACGACTTGGCTGCAGAGGAGCTGGGAGATGCACTGTGGTATCTGATCAACATCGCGGCATCCGTCGATGTCGGCCCGGATGAAATAGGTGCAAGCTGCATCGCCTATCTGCGTTCGGAGTTTGGGGAAAGCGAGAAGCCTCCTATCCTGCCCGTGACTTTCCGGCACATCGACAGCCTCATGGAAATGCGCAGAAGCCCGGACAATGTCGACCGCTCCACTCAGCTCGCCAGATTGGCGAACCGGGCAGGCGTGCTAGCCGAGGTTTCGTTTAACTCTATGCGCGCCTTGGCTCCCGCAGCCCGCAGCCTGAATCTCGGCATTCATTTGGCAGAACTGGCCATAGCTTGCGCCAGTTTCGATCTTAGATTTGAGGACGTGGCCCGGAGCAACATCGACAAAATCCTCAGCCGATGGCCGGATGACAAAGCCGTTTATCCCCCAGCGTTTGATCTCAAGAGCCCTGATCATGAACAATTCCCCGCCGAATTGGCCATGGAGTTCAACGAGCGAGGCACCCGGGAGAACGGCTATGTGGTTCAGAGCCTGAAGGGGGTATTCATTGGGGATCGGCTCACAGATAACAGCAACGAACCGGACGACTACCGCTTCCACGACGTTTTCCATCTTGCCTACGTTGCGTTCTTAGGCTGGTCGCCAGTATTGCGCGCGCTGCTCAAACGCAAGCGCAAGTCTGACCCTAAGAAAGACGAGAACGAAGACGGTGCCCGTGCGATGATCATCGAGGAAGGCATCGCGACCTGGATCTTCAACCATGCTAAGAGCCGCAAGTTTTATATCGATGCCAACCCAGGCGCGCTGGATTACAGCGTGCTAAAACAGATTGAAAGCATGGTTGAAGGCTACGAGGTCGAGGCGTGCAAGCTGTGGCAGTGGGAAAAAGCGATCCTGACCGGATTTCAGGTTTTCCGCGAATTGCAGGAGCACAGAGGCGGAACCGTACATATCAACGTGCAAGAGCACACCATGCACTTTGAACCTTTGGAAAAAAAAGAGCAGCCATGAACCCTACCGCCTTTGTGAATGCCCTGTCTGAACTGCAATTGGACAATGTGTTCAATCCCTACGCTGACAAGTGCCCCGTCCATGACCGCAGCGATGCTGTCGCTGCCCGTCGGCGCAATCTGCGAGGCTATCTGAAGGCCGCGACCGATATCGGTGTCGACACCATCTGGATGGGACGAGATCTGGGCTATCGCGGCGGGCGACGGACTGGGCTTGCGCTCACCGATGAATTTCACCTGCCGGAAATGATGCAGCGCTACCCGGGCTCTAGCTTCAAGCAGGCAACGGTCGGCCCTGCAGTGGTCGAGCGCACCGCCTCCGAAATCTGGTCAGTACTCAGAGCGCTCGCCCTTCCGCCGCTGCTATGGAACGTTTTCCCGTTTCATCCGCACGAGCCAGGCAACCCATTCACCAATCGCAAGTTCACCGCGCGCGAACTGCAGAAGGTAGACCTGCTCAACGAAACACTGATCAAGTGGCTAGGTGTGCGCCGGGTGGTGGCCATTGGCGGAGATGCCTATAACTACGCAAGCCGTTTCGATGTCGAAGTTATTGCCATTCGCCACCCTAGCTACGGCGGTATCAAGGACTTCCGCAACGGAATGAGCGCCCTATACAACATCCCAGTGGAAACGTTTAGCTCGAAGCGACAGGGTTCGCTGTTCTAGTCAGGGAATGCCGCAAGCATCTGCTTAGCGGCCTTCGCACCACCCAGCGATTCCACATCCAGATAGGCATGCGTTGCGATGCAGGTCAGAACTCCTCTCTCGAATTCGGACTCATCGCTGACAAACTTATGCAGGTTGCTCAGCCCGATCAGATTACCCAAAGCTCTCTGACCGTACCAATGAGACCGATACACCGCTGTCAGATCCAGCTTGTCGCCGGTCACCTTGAAACTGAGATGGCTTAGGCACGGCATATTCATCGGTTTGTTTCGATCGGCAGCAGGATCATACAACGGCAACTCAAATCCGAATCCGTCGTCATGGATGTCGTATTCGACATCCACCACACCCAGCTCGTAGACCGCTTGGAAGCTGCGTCCAGTCTTGGAGGCCTGAAGTTTGCGGACGATAACCTCCAGTGGATTGAAGACTGTCTTGCCGTCACGACTGACTCTACGCATCATTCGATAGGCGTAGGTGCCCCATGTCCCGCCCTTCATCCCGCGAGCCATTGCGTTCAGATAAGACTCATAGAACGCCGGGCGCCCTTCTCGGCGGTACATCTCGTTCGGAAAAATGGTGCCCGCTACCGTCTGCACGCTGAGACCCGACCAGCGCTGGCGAAGTGCGGTATCGACTGCGCCGATGACATCTCTGTCCTGCGCCTCCAGGACCCCAGGCGAAGTGATCTCTAACACCAAGTTTCGAGCCACGTAATCTGGGCATGTCACCAGATGGCGGGCAGCGGCCTGCCACGCGGATACCACTCGGTCACGCTGAATCAGGACTGCCATGTTCCACTCCAAATGCGCATGTAGCATGCGCAGCAATATATGCAACCGGGATCCAAGCATGTCCGTTCTGGCCCCACGCCTCCCCCCAACTGTTGCGGGTCAAAAACCAGGTCTCGCCCTGGGCGTCATGCCCTAAACCGACAGCCACCACTGCATGCTGCATCGCTCCGGGAAGTAGGGAATTGCTGAACGTGATTACTCCATTGACAGGCAAATAGAACTCATAGGTGAGCCGCAGAGCTAGACCAATAGGCACTCCCATCCGCATGCGAATGATGAGTTCGTCTACATCGGCGTTAAAGAAGCGGATGGGGTGACCAAACAAGTCCAGGGTGTCAGGTAAGGCCTCTAGAGGAACAACGGGCTCATCGACCTGATAAGGAAAGTCGGTCTCCCGGGCATGACCAGCCCGCGACGCTTCAGCCGCAGCAGCGACCTGAACCCCATCACCGGGCTGCCAACCGGGAATCCTCCGGATCGTCGCACGGTAGAAATATTCAGGTCCCAAGTCATCATCAGCAAAGCGGTGATTCAAGTCGGTCACCGCGAAAGCCACGCAGGTCGGACGATTACCCTGATTTCTTGCCCTGACCGGAGAGCTGTCAACCAGACACTCGATGGTGATCACGAGCCAGCGACCTCTCGAATCAAAGCAGCCTTCGATTCACGGCTCAGCCCTTCTGCGATCGGCTCGAAATGCGTCTTGGAATAGAATGAAGCGTCGCCGGCCTGCTTGCCCATCCATGGTCGCACTTCGGAAAGCGTTACTGCATGAGATTCTTCGGTATCCACCTCCTTCGCTGACAGCAAGTAATCCAGCGTGGAATCGGCTCCAAATACCACCCTCTGCGGCCCCACAGGTAGCGCAACTGATAATGGAGCCAGCGTGAACCCTTGCTCGACCACCCGCTCCGCAGAATCTGCCTGCCACAGATAGCCAGCGGACGCGTGGCTTTTCAGGCGCACCACCAAGTGATCTTCCGGACGCGGCTCCAGCACCGAGGATTGATCGGTTTCGTCGAATAGCCAAACATCCTTCGTGGCGTCCGGCAAACACCCCTGAAGCAAAGATTGCTTGATCGAGGCAGGCGGAATTTTCAACAACCCCTGAACAACGTCATACGTCAGAACATTGTGCCGAACCAAAGACCAAGCCGCGGCGGAGTAGCTGACGCCCAAGCGAAGAGACATCTGATAGAGCACATGAGGATTGGTCAGCGACGTCCTGCTCCATCCTTTTCGCTTGCAGATGATGCTCAGCAAAGGCTTCGGAACCAGCAGGTGGTAGCCGAAGGTTTCAGCCTCCTGCTCCATCACTACGGCCTTGCCACCGTAGTCTATGGTTTCGTCCAGCGCACTCTGATGTCCCATGAAGTAGTGGCCTAATTCATGGGCGCAGGTCATGTGAATAAGGCCGGCAGAGCGAGCCGAGTTCACCAGAATCCCCGGCCGCTCCTCACGCAGGAAGGCCCCGAGCAGCTTATCCATGGGCCGTAACAACACCGAAACGCCTTCGCCTGCAGCGATACGAAAAGGATCGATGCGCGTGTAGCCGTCCTGCTCGATGCGCTCCATGGCGCGAGAGGACGCAAAGACCTCGGCAGCCACCTTGGCTGTCGCCACCGCGATGTCGCGTGCAGCCATGACTTACTCCCCGCGGTTACGCAACGATTGCTTCAGAAATTCAGCAAAGCGTGCCACTTCTTCCAGATCTTTCTCGGACAAGCCCTTCACCGCCCGCGCCAGGAATGCCAGTTGCTCCGGCCCGTTCGGGGCTGGCTCGACACCTGTCAACAGGTAGTCAAGTGTCCGCCGGTACAGCTTGGCCAGCTTACCAAGCTCCGCCGCCTCAACCTTTCTGGCGCCCAGTTCGATATTGGTGATCGACGGACGAGACAGTCCTAGCGCCGTCGCAACTTCTTCTTGCGAAAGCCCTACATATTCACGGGCTTGCCGCAGGCGATTACCGAAGTCATTGCCTCCCGACGACATAACATCACTCATTTCGGCTGCTCCTTGAGATGGCGGAGAACCTTATCGGTAATTTCAGTGATGAACTGGACCTTGGAGTTGTATCCCCCGTGGCGAATGATCAGCTCGACGGGCAGCTTACGCTGGACCAGCTTGTCGATCCCGACAAAAGCGTCGACAGCAGAGATGGAGTCCAGAGGAGCACCCAGTTCATCGGTCGACAAAGGATCATCGATGATGTCCTGCGCTCGCTTGTCCCAAAAGCTACTCAGCAATGTCTCGATTTGCGTCTTGATATCCATCACGCACTGCCCGTAAGAAAATCAAACTATACACGTAAGAAAAAAATACATCAAAGCCAAACGCATGCAAAAGATGCGTCATTGCCCGGAAGCCGATATTAACATTGGATCCCAAGCAAGGATCAATTTGCCATTATCACCTGTAAGTTGGAGGCATCGACTTGACACTATTTGCGAGGGAGGAGCGAAGCCCGAGACAGAAAGCGTTGAAGGCTCGGAAAGACTGCCAGTCAGTTTCACCCAGCTTTGGGATGCAGACGAAACCAAGGTGGGCGCCCGTCGGGAGAAAGTGATCAGGCCGCTGCGAGAGAGTTACTGCAGTCTGAGTACCGGAAAACGATCGAGCGCTGAGGATGGGGCAAGTACTATCCTCAGCAGGCTATGGGCTTAGTTGGTCGGTACATGGAAAAGGACGCCGAACGGACATCACCCTGGTTGACATAGAAGACGGGGATGGTCTGAAGTGCCTGATCATGGAGAGCCGGAAGAGCGGTGGGTTTATATCGTCACAACCAACCCGCCGACGTAGTTTTCCTGAGTCCACCACCGCTGGCCTATTTTCACAAAACTGCCGCAACAATGAACGCGCAGCACTATCGACCTGACACCCGCAGCTCCTCTGCCCGGTTTCAAGTGATGATCGCGGCGTGCTGGCTGTACTGACCGGTGCGCATAAAAACGGATATCAAGATGCCTCATATTTCCCGGTAGTGCGTTGGCAAATCTCCCAAGGCTACAGGGTCCATCCAGTCGAGGCGCGATAGGCATACGGCGCAGATCGCATCACTACCCCCTTCCTGGTTGATTGGCTGAAACACCCGTTGGATCAGACCGCAATCAACGCACTCGCCTCGCTCCACCCGAAACAGGACAACCAATGAAGGCTCACCCCCTTCACGAGGAGGCAGAGACCAGTGTGTGGCCCCCCAACCCAGCGCATCCTTCACCGTCGTGGTCACGAGTTGAAAAGAAGGAGTCAAACGAAGTGGCTGCCCGCTGCCCACAAACTCTCGCGCTGAAGCAAATTGCAACAGAACTGACAATCGCTCACGGGCTTCCCCCTCCAGCTTAACGCCGCTCTCATGCGCTCGCTCCAACACATTGAGCGCGTTGGCTACTTGACGAGCGCGAACGACCTCAGCGCTAACCCTATGAGTCTCGTCCGCCTTAGCGGCAAGTTTTTGCAGGAGTACCTGAATCAGGGGAGAAGGCTCGAACTGGACCGATGACTTTGTTCCATTGCACACGCTGCAGGCCGGCAGCCAATTTTCAAAAGAATTCAGGTCGAACGAAGCGGGAAGGCCAAGTTTCGCTTTAGCGGCGCTGCAAGCTGAGGGGCTATCGAGCAGGTACTCGGGCAGCACATGGTCGACCACCATCGTGCTGAGGTCGATCGGAACTTTGCACAGATAGCACTTCATGCCATGCACAAGAAAAATCGCCCATCGTTCTGTACTGGAGAATTTATACCTCGACATGATGCAATCCTCGCCCCCTCACCAATGTGTAACTGCGTAGATTAGCCAAAGCTACAAAGCCATTTGGTTAATCAGTTTTCAATCGATTGGAACGCTGGCAAATGACGGCCGATCTACCGGACTGGGGACCCAGTACTGAATCGCCCCGGTTTCTACCATTCACCACCTTCATCTTCTTATCAAGCGTAACCTGTGTTCTGAAAGCGGCAGGAAGATCACCCCAAATCATAAATGAGAAGCAAGGCCGTAAAAGCGACGTGCCAGACCATGCATATGCTCGTGGGGTATTCCAATTGGTATTCCAACGAAAATCAAAAAGTAAATTTAATGATAAAAATCAATAGATTAACATACTAGTTCAGATTACCCCGGCCCACCAAACGAACGAAAAAAGACGTCTATGGACGTCTTTTTTGTGCCTGAAATCCAGTAAATACGGGGAAAAATAAATCCATCTTCTTCTAGTCCCATTTTCCAATGGGATAAAAGGCTGCTACCTATACTGTACCGATCAGGAGACCGCGCAATACCTTGAGAGCCGACTTGCCGGGTACAGTAACGGCTAATGGGCTTGCCGGTACGATGTCACTATCCAGGGTTCAACCTCACAAAAAAACGTAGGCTGAACACAGCAGAAAACTAAGGCTCGATTACCCATCGCCCGCGCAACATGCCTTTCAGCTCATCAACGCTCAGCGTCATATCCCTCTTGCGATGGACCACGGCGTGACAGTTGGCGCACAACGTAACAAGGTCAGTCTCAGGGTTCACGGCTTTCTCACCACCAAAGTCCGAAATTGGCACTATGTGGTGAACGTGAATGAACCCCTTCGCGTACTCGCCGTACGCCTGTTCGAAATCAAAGCCACATGCCTTGCAGTCAAGCCCGTGGATAGCAATGGCCTTCACCCTCAGATCTTTCCGGCGTTCGTAACGGGTTCCAAAGTAACTTGATTTGCTGCCTTCGTTGGCCGATTCAAAGGTCAATGGATCGCCTTCGATATTTGGTGCGTCCTGGTCAGCCTGGGAAGATAGGAGCTTCGCATGGCTTAGGATTGCATCGTAATCCAGTTGGGAAATGGACCGAACTCCGTCACGCCAATAGTTGTTCACTCGAGTAGCGGGGATCGTCTCTAGGTACATTCCGTTAATTTTCGAGGGGATAGCGCCTTCAAACGGAGTGAAGTTTTCGATCAAAGCAAAAAGGTCACCCTTATCACTCCTCAGGTCTGCGTAGACCTTGCCGATGCGTGCCATACCAAAATAATGTGGATCGGCGCTGAGGCGGGCAGAAGCAAAGGTTTTGTCCTGGATGCGTCCTTTGTAATAGATCACTTCGGTTCCTTCAGCAAGCCAGGCTTGGTACCGCTTGGGGAAGTGATAGACAGCACCGGTTTCGTCTTGCCACTGCGATGTGTCGTTTTCCACGATGACTGCGGGCATTCCATTTCCTCTCGGCTGATGGCAAAAGCCTACCAAAAATGAGGAAACTTCTTACAAAATATTCCAGCTCAATTTTTTAAGATTCTTATTCTTTATATAAATTAATAAGATGAGAAAGCTTTTCGGCTTCCCCTGGCATCAACAAAAAAGACGCCCAAAGACGTCTTTTTTGTACTTGGCATCCCATCAATCACAATGCTAGTGTCGCCCCATGACTACCGATTGCCTCACCTCGACAACCACCACCACGACCGCATCAAGCGGAGCGTGCGAGGTGTCGTGAGCCAATAACAAACGAACACTTCAAAGGCCCGCCAGCGATGGACAGGGCCTTTTTTTATGCCCTTGTGTCGCTGGTTCACACGCAAGGAGATGCCCCCATGTACGCCCTGTTGATACTGGATATCCAAGTCGGACTCATCCACGGCCCGGAAAAACCCTGGCGCTGCGACGAGCTGTTGGAAACCCTCAATACCCTGATAGACAAGGCCCGCAGCGCAGGCGCGCCAATTTTTCTCGCGCGTCACATCGGCCCCGCTGGCTCGCCAATCGAGTCGGGCAGCCCGCTTACGCTGATTGCAGAGGAACTGAAGTTAATGGGTGGGGAAGTGGTGTTCGAAAAGCGTCGGCCTAACGCTTTTGCAATGACTGACCTGGCGGACAATCTGCGCTCCAGCGGCGCCACCGGCGTGGTAGTTACCGGGATGAAAACACAGTACTGCGTCGACAGCACCTGCCGCGCCGCCCGCGATCTTGGCTTCGATGCGGTACTTATCGCCGACGGTCATACCTGTTCCGACACGCCCTTGATGAAAGCCGAGGCCATCGTGGCTCATCACAATGCCACGCTCAACGGGCCGTTCTGCCAGTTGGTTCAGGCTGAGGACTGGAGCTTTTAACAGAGCCTGACGACGGGGGGAGATCAACAGGGCCGGGCTTCGGAATTTTCCTGCAAGACGCCGCGCTATTGATGAACTAGCGCACTCCACCCAACAAGCCTAGCCTTCCCCTGTCGCTGCAAAATCAGCGACCGGGTTTAGCAGCTCGGTTAATATCAAGGCCTGCAAAGCCACCATCCGTTCGAGCGATGCTTTCAGCATCCGCTGGTTCGTGTCATGGCGGCTGTGCGTGGGGCACTTTCGGGTGCGCCGGGTTCCTTGATTCCTGGTCTGCTAACCCGCGTACGGTCGCCACCCTTTTCGTTTAGCAGCGATGTCTGGCGACTCCATCAATCAAGGAGTTTCATCCATGAAAAAGCTCACCCCCAATCCCCCAACCACCCTCTTCATCCTCGCCGACGACATCCACCCCGAAACCCTGCTAATCCAAGCCAGCGAAACCCTCGCCTCTCTCAACGCGATGACCACCGACCTGGCTTTCGAACTTGAAGGTGCGCACCGCCACAAGTTGCTGGCTGCTCAGCAATTGATCGTTCTAGGTGAGCTACTAGTAGAACGGGTCTTGAACCCCCAGCCATTCACTCCCCATCCGCCACAACCCTAAAACACGAAAACGGGCGAGCTGCCTCAGCGCATCTCGCCCGCTGGCATCCCCTCACACTTCCCATTACCCTGACGGCCTTTATCAGACAACCGGAAGTCAGATACCCGTGCTCAAGCCCTTCGCCGTCATCGCCCTCACCGTCATGCCCTTGCTCGCCACCGCTGCCGAGTTGGCCGGGGTTTGGCAAGGTACTTTGGGCAAGTCCGCTATCACCGTCTGTTTCAACGGCGCCGACGGCGAGCATGGCAGTTATTACTACCAGCGCATCCGTACCCCGATTCAACTGACCCAGGCCAACGACAACGCGCCTTGGGTGGAGGAAGGAAACACCGGTTTCTGGGCCCTGCAAAAACCTCAGGGCGATACCCTTTCGGGTGCTTGGAGCAAAACCGATGGCGGTACGCCGCTGCCACTGGCCCTGCGCCGCATTGGCACGGACGGCTGCGGCAGCGATGCCTATAACGCGCCCATGGAAGCCGCGCCGCTGCCGATCAAGACCGAGAAGAAGACTTTCCACAACCATCCCTACCAGCTCAAGACCCAAGGCCCCCGCGTCACGCTCAAGCTGGAGGGTGACAGCCTAGCGGTGCAGAAGATCAACCAGCAACTCGCCGCACTGGCCGTCAATGACGAAGATCTAACCGACTATTTTTATGAGCGGCGTGAATACCTGGGTCGGAACGGCTCGGTCTATACCAGTGAGATCGAGGTTGAGCCTGCCTATTGGTCATCGCAATTTCTCACCGTGCGGTTCTACCGCTGGGCCGCAGGCCAAGGCGCCATGGGCATCAGTTGGGGGCTGCACTCCTGGAACCTGCAAACCGGCGAGAGTGTGGACCCATGGACCTGGCTCGGCGGCCATCAGCAATGGCATGACGCCTATTCCGGCCATTTGAAGCTGCCGGCCGCCTTCAGCACTTGGCTGGCCAAGCAAACCACTACCGACGAGGGCTGCCCGGCGATCACCGATTACTCCAACTTTCACCTCAGCTTCAACACCCAGGGCCTGCAACTCTCGACACCGGCCAATGGTGACGGTTGCGACAACGACTTGGCCTTCACCTGGGAGCAGTTGGAGCCGGTGCTGACCGCACAAGGCAAAGCGGCAGTGCCCAGCTTGAAACTGCCTTGACCCGCCGGAGAAAAACACCACAGCCGTTCACCAAAGGTTAAGAATCGCGCTCGTATACTCCCTGACTACCCATGACCGGTCGCCCGATCGGTCTCATGCCTCGGTAGCCAGACTCCATGACGCGCCCCGCTCCCCTGCTGCTCTTGCTTGCTGGTCTGTTGTTCTTCTTCGCCCTCGGCAACCATGAGCTGCAAGGCTCTACCGAAGCCCGGGTGTCCGGGATCGCCATGGCGATGCACTTGGACGATGACTGGGTGGTGCCGCGCCTGTTTCGTGAACCCTTCCTGGAAAAACCACCCCTGAGCCTGTGGCTGGACGCCGGGGCAATTCGCCTGTTTGGTGCCAGCACTGGGACGGTGCGCTTGGCCTCGGCGTTTGCCGGGTTGTTCAGCGTGATGCTGTTGTACGGGATGCTGCGGCGGTTCGGGCGGCCGCCGACGTTGGCGTTCAGCGCTGCGCTGATCCTGGCGACCATGGCCAGTTACTGGGGGAATGTGCGGGGTGTGGGTGAGGACTCGTTGCTCAGCCTCGGTGTCACCGCTGCCCTGCTGGGGTTTTACCAGGCGGTACGGCCCGAACGTGAAGGCTCCAGTGTGTGGGCCTGGGCGTTGTTTACCGCCGGGATGGTCATCGCCACGTTGAGCAAGGGCGTGTTGGGCCTGGCGATGCCGGGCATCGTGATCTTTGTGTACCTGCTCAGCACCAGCCTGATGGATAAACGCCTGCGGCTGGGCGATTGGTTCAAGCCGGCGCTGTTCACGCTGTTAGCCTTGGTGCCATTGCTGATCTGGCTGGGGTTTCTGTTTCAGCGCGGCGGGATGCAGGCGGTGGGGGAAGGGTTATGGACCAATAGCGTCGGGCGCTTCAGCGGTTCGTTCGTAGAAGCCGGGCATTACGAGCCGTTTTACTATTACCTCGCCAAACTACCCGAGGCCTTCCTGCCTTGGAACATCCTGGTGTACCTGGGCCTGTGGCACTTCCGTAAAAGCCTGGTGCGTAATCGCTACCGGTTGTTTTTCAGTGTGTGGCTGGTGGCGCAGTTCACCCTGCTGACCCTGGCTTCCAGCAAACGCACCGTGTACTTGATGGCGCTGACGCCAGCCGCGGCGGTACTGGCCGCCGAATATGCGCGGGTGCTGCTGGAGTGGGCCAAAGACCATAAGCCGGGGCTGTACCGGTATCATCGGCGCATTATTGGTGGAGTTTTCACCCTGGCCATCGCCTGCTACCTGAGCGCGGCGTTCTGGTTTGCTCCCAAAGCCGATTTGCGCCATTCATTCGTACCGGTGATCAGTCAGATCCAGACCCTGCAAGACGAAGGCAGGACGGTAGCGATGTACCAACCCAACGAGCGCATCGACGGCGCCAGCGTGTTCTACCTGCAGGCCTACTTGCCGATCCTGAACACCGAAGCCGAACTGCGCGCCTTCCTCAGCGCCAAGCCCGGCAACGTTGCATTGACGGACCACACCGACCGGCTGAAAGAGCCGGTTACGGTGATCAAGCAGATGGCGATCAACCGCCAGCCTTATTACTTCGTGGAGCAGTAAGGCCGGCGCGCGGCATCAATGCTTGGTGAGCTTGTCCAGATAGCCCATGGCGAACGCGGAGACCACGAACGTCATATGGATGATCACGTACCACATCAGGTGCTGTGGATCGACGTTCTTGGCGTCCATGAAGATGCGCAGCAGGTGGATAGAGGAAATCGCCACGATGGAGGCTGCCACTTTCATCTTCAGCGACGAAGAGTCCATGGTGCCCAGCCAGTTGAGCTTTTCCTTGTTTTCGTCGATATCCAGCTGCGAAACGAAGTTCTCGTAGCCGGAAATCATCACCATCACCAGCAAGCCGCCCACCAGGGCCATGTCGATCAACGACAGCAGCAGCAGGATCACTTCGGCTTCCAACATGGTGAAGATGTTGGGAATCACGTGAATGATTTCCTGGAAGAATTTCAGCGCCAGGATCAGCAAGCCCAGGGACAGGCCCAGGTAGATCGGCGCCAGCAGCCAACGCGAGGCGTACATTGTATTTTCGATAAAGCGTTCCATTGAATCTCACACAGCTTGGCTAAAAATGGCGCCAAGTATACCAGCCGCCACCTAGCCCCTGTCACCGCGAGAAAACTGACCCAAGTGGCATCTGTAAGAGAATTTTTCTGCTAGTGTCGAGGCCATTCACTCGGCTCGATGATGTCGGACAGGAAAACTCAGATGATGGATGTGCGATCCCCTTTGGCCGCTCTCGGCCTGTGCGCGGCGTTGCTGATGGCCAGCGGCTGCTCCCCCAAAGAAGAGCAGAAGCAGGCGACCCTCGAAGAGAAAACCACGAAGTTCGAACAGTCCCTGGACAGTATTCAGGACCCCAAGCTGCGTGATGCCGTCGCTGACCTGGGCGGCTCATTGCTCTTGCTGGAACGTGCGCGCGTCAAGCTCGCCAGCAAGCCCATCGAAGCCGAATACGGCGAAGACAGCCTGGCCCTGCTCAAGCATTACCCTACGCCCCAAGCGCTGGTGGACACCTACATAAATGGCCTGTTCGTGCTGCGCAAAACCTCGCACTCCGACTACCTGACGGATTTGCAGCCGGTCTTCCCGTTCAACTTCAACGCGCCGGACCAGTTTCCCTTCCCCCATGGCCTGGAATGGCAGTCGGTCACCCTGAGCAACAATAAAGTTATTCCCTTCCAGCCGGAATGGTCAGAAACCGACCCCGGCATCCAACTGAGCCCCAGCAGCTCCAACCTGACCAACCCCGACGACCTGACGGTGACCTACCCGTTTATCGAAGGCATCGAGACGGAAAACAAGAGCCAGCCACAACCCATCAGCCTCAAGGGCGCGGTGGAAGTGATCACCCCGGGCAAGGTGCTGACGTTTGACCTGACCAAACAAGACGTGGGCCATAAACGCACCGACGGCAACATCACCCTCAACCTACTGACGCTGGAAAAGAACTACGCCGAGATCGAACTGACCAACAGCCAGCCCCTGGCCGCCGAAGTCGGCGATGCGTCACCCAACCCGCTGCTGGTGCAGGCACGGGACAGCACCGGGCAATTTCTGACCCGCTCAGGTTCGATCAACGAGAGTGCCGCGCAGGTGGCGTTCTATGAGAAACAACTGGCCGAGATGCAGAAACAAACCGCGTGGTCCGATGCCTTCGATAAACAGCTCACCGACGCGCAAAAGGCCTTCGAGCGCCAGCAGACCAGCCATTACGCCAAGGTGTATTTCAACGGGCTGATCGATAACCTGCAGGTGAATGTGCTGGATTTCTCCAAGGCCACGCTCACCCGTAAAGACCTCGCCCTGCCGGTGATGCGCTTTGACAGGAACAGCCTGCAAAAGACCGTACAGCCCCTGCCAATGCCGGTCACGGTGTATGACGACGGCGCCGCCAGTTGGCTCAAAGATGCCTCGATGACCGAGGACCAACTGAAAAACAGCGTCACCATCAGCCAATCGACCGAAGACGCCAGTGCCGCAAAAATCGTGTTCGACCACCCGTTCACCTTCAATGACGACCTGGTCGGTGCCGAGCGCAACAACAGTGACGCGCCTATCACCTTTTTCACCGCCGATGACAAGGGCGAACGGGGCGAGCCTATCGAGCTGCCGACCGAGGCCTTCGAGCTGAACGCAGTAAGCGGCACGCTCACCTACGACCTCAACCTGTTCCCGGAAACCCCGGCGTATGTGGTGGGCTCGGTACCGTTGTTTTTGGCCACCATCGAGAAAGCCACCATTGACGCCGCCAAGCTGCCCAAAGGCCTGTCGCTCAAGGACAACGCGCTGATCGTCAACCAGAAGGACTTCCCCGCCGACAGCTGGCGCTTCTACGCCAAGGATGCCAGCGGCAATTACCTCAAGGAGATCCTCGGTGTCAGCCACCGCGCCCTTGAGGCTGATGGGTTGTGGCTGGCTCTTGTTTTCCGTCTCGATGCCTTCGATAAACGGGTAGGTCACCGTCAGGTCGTCGGGGTTGG
>NZ_NKRF01000005.1:0-182296 GCF_003408955.1 Pseudomonas sp. GL93 | reverse complement strand
GCGAGCAGGCTCGCGCCTACAGGGGTTCAGATGGCGCTGTTACTTACGTGCAGCCTCCCACTGCTTGAGCAGGTCGTTGTAGTTCACGGTTTCGCCCTTGGGCTTCTCGTTGGCCAGTTTCGGCTTCGGCGCACCCGGCTGGTCGAACCAGTATTGCGCGTCACGCTCGGGGTTCATTTTCGGGCCGCACACCGGTTGCACCTTGGAGCGCTCCAGGCGCGTCATGATCGCATCCTGCTCCTTGGCCAGGTTGTCCAGCGCCTGTTGCGGGGTTTTCTCGCCGCTGGCCGCTGCGGCGATGTTGCTCCACCACAGTTGCGCCAGGCGCGGGTAGTCCGGCACGTTGGTGCCCGTCGGGGACCACTCGGTGCGGGCCGGGCTGCGGTAGAACTCCACCAGGCCACCGAGTTTGGGCGCCATGTCGGTCATGGCCTGGGAGTTGATATCGGACTCACGAATCGGCGTCAGGCCAACGATGGTTTTCTTCAGCGACACGGTTTTTGAGGTCACGAATTGCGCGTAGAGCCAGGCCGCGAGTTTCTGCTTCTCGGGGGTGGACTTGAGGAAGGTCCAGGAGCCTACGTCCTGATAGCCCTTCTTCATGCCCTTTTCCCAATACGGGCCAACCGGCGACGGTGCCATGCGCCACTTTGGCGTACCGTCGGCATTCACCACCGGCAGGCCCGGCTTGACCATGTCGGCGGTAAACGCGGTGTACCAGAAGATCTGCTGGGCGATATTGCCCTGGGACGGCACTGGGCCGGATTCGGAGAAGGTCATGCCCGCCGCTTCCGGTGGCGCGTAGGCTTTCATCCAGTCCACGTATTTCTGCGTGGCGAATACCGCCGCCGGGCCGTTGGTGTCGCCGCCGCGGGTGACGCTGGAGCCCACCGGGTGGCAGTCCTCTACACGGATGCCCCACTCGTCCACCGGCAAACCGTTGGGCAAGCCTTTGTCGCCGCCGCCGGCCATGGAGAACCAGGCATCGGTGAAACGCCAGCCCAGGGACGGGTCTTTCTTGCCGTAGTCCATGTGCCCATAAATGCGCTTGCCGTCGATTTCCTTGACGTCTTCGCTGAAGAACTTGGCGATGTCTTCATAAGCCGACCAGTTCACCGGCACGCCCAGGTCGTAGCCGTATTTCTCTTTGAACTTGGCCTTCAGCTCCGGCCGCTCGAACCAGTCGGCGCGGAACCAATAGAGGTTGGCAAACTGCTGGTCGGGCAACTGGTAGATCTTGCCGTCCGGCGCGGTGGTGAAAGACAGGCCTATAAAGTCTTTGAGGTCCAGGGTGGGCGAGGTGAACTCCTTGCCTTCGTTGGCCATCAGGTCGGTGATGGATTCGGTCTTGCCATAGCGAAAGTGCGTACCGATCAAGTCGGAATCGTTGACCCAGCCGTCATAGATGTTCTTGTCGGATTGCATCTGGGTTTGCAGTTTCTCCACCACGTCGCCTTCCTGCAGCAGGTCGTGGGTCAGCTTGATGCCGGTGATTTCACTGAAGGCCTTGGCCAGCACCTTGGATTCGTACTCGTGGGTGGTGAGGGTTTCCGACACCACGTTGATCTTCATCCCACGGAACGGCTCCGACGCCTTGATAAACCACTTCAACTCCTCCAGCTGCTGGGCTTCGGTAAGGGTCGAGGGTTTGAATTCGCTGCCGATCCATTTTTTCGCGGCATCTTCATACGCATCGGCCCAGGCCGAAGCGCTCAAACCACTGAGGGCCAGTACGGCGGCCAATGAAATGCTATGTCGCAGCTTATTGTTTTTATTCAACATAGAGACCTCCAGGTTAATTTCAAACGGGGCTTGTAGGAGCGAGCTTGCTGTGGCGAGGGAGCTTGCTCCCGCTGGAGTGCGCAGCACTCCCAAACCGATAACCGACTCGGATATCCATTTGGGGGCCGCTTCGCAGCCCAGCGGGAGCAAGCTCCCTCGCCACACAAGCCCGTGCACACCTAGCCCCAACGCATCACACTCAACAGCCATACCAGGGAGAGCGCGGACGCCACCCAGATGCTCCAGTCGGTAACGCCGATCACCAGCAAATGCAGGTAGGCGCTGCCGAGAAGACCGATAAACAAGCGATCGCCACGGGTGGTGCTAATCGGCAGCAAACCGCGCCGCGGGATGCTTGGCGAACGCAATTCCCAGGTCGTCATGCCCGCCAGAATCAGGGCGATGCCGCCAAAGAACAACGCAGTGGGAGTGGTCCAGGCCATCCATTCCATCATCGACTCCTCTAGACCCGGCCCAGGGCAAAGCCCTTGGCCACGTGGTTGCGAACAAACCAGATCACCAGCATGCCCGGCAGGATGGTCAACACCCCCGCCGCTGCCAGCACACCCCAATCAATGCCGGAGGCCGACACCGTACGAGTCATCACCGCTGCGATGGGCTTGGCGTTGACCGAGGTGAGCGTGCGCGCCAGCAGCAGTTCTACCCAGGAAAACATGAAACAGAAAAACGCCGTCACGCCGATACCGGAGCCGATCAGCGGGATAAAAATCTTCACGAAGAACTTGGGAAAACTATAGCCGTCAATGTAGGCGGTTTCGTCGATTTCCTTGGGCACACCAGACATGAAGCCTTCCAGGATCCATACCGCCAACGGCACGTTGAACAGGCAATGGGCCAGGGCAACGGCAATGTGCGTGTCGAACAACCCGATGGAGGAATACAGCTGGAAGAATGGCAGCAGAAACACCGCCGGCGGCGCCATGCGGTTGGTCAGCAGCCAGAAGAACAAGTGCTTGTCACCCAGGAAGCGGTAGCGCGAGAACGCATACGCCGCCGGTAGCGCCACGCTCAGGGAGATCACCGTGTTCAGGCTCACGTAGTACAGCGAGTTGAGGTAGCCGGTGTACCAGCTCGGGTCGGTGAAGATCACCTTGTAGTTGGCCAGGGTGAAGTCCTGGGGAAACAGGGTCAGGCCGCCGAGGATTTCTGTGTTGCTCTTGAAGGACATGTTCAGCAGCCAGTAGATCGGCACCAGCAGGAACAGGATGTAAATAAGTAACGGAATCAGCTTGCGTTTGCTCATGTTGGCGGCCTCAGCGGTTGGCGTCGGAATGGGTCATGGCGGTGTAGAACAGCCAGGACACCAACAGGATGATCAGGAAGTACACCAGGGAAAACGCCGCCGCCGGGCCCAGGTCGAATTGGCCGACGGCCATCTGGGTAAGCGTCTGACTCAGGAAGGTGGTGGCATTACCCGGCCCGCCGCCGGTGAGCACGAAGGGTTCGGTGTAGATCATGAAGCTGTCCATGAAGCGCAGCATCACCGCGATCAGCAGTACGCTTTTCATCTTCGGCAACTGGATATGTCGGAACACCGCCCAGGCCGATGCACGATCAATCCGCGCGGCCTGGTAGTACACGTCCGGAATGGCCCGTAGACCTGAGTAGCACAGCAGCGCCACCAGTGAGGTCCAGTGCCATACATCCATTACCAGCACGGTGACCCAGGCGTCCATGGTGTTGGCAGCATAGTTGTAGCTGATGCCCAAGGCGTTGAGGGTCGAGCCCAGCAGGCCGATGTCGGCACGGCCAAAAATCTGCCAGATAGTGCCGACCACGTTCCACGGAATCAGCAAGGGAATGGCGAGGATGATCAGCACCAACGAGGACCAGCGGCCCTTGGTGGGCATGGTCAGGGCGATGGCGATGCCCAGCGGGATCTCGATCAACAGCACGCAGGCCGAGTAGATGAACTGGCGCAGCAGCGAGTCGTGCAGGCGCGGGTCGAGCAGCACCTGCTTGTACCAGTCGGCCCCGACGAAATAACGGCTGGATTGGTCGAAAATGTCCTGCACCGAATAGTTGACCACCGTCATCATCGGGATCACCGCACTGAACGCCACCAGCAGGAACACCGGCAACACCAGCCACCAGGCCTTGTTGTTCTGCACCTTGTTCATGGCGCCACCTCCAGCAGGTAATCGTCGGCGTAGAGCATCAGCCATTGCGCCGGGAAGCTGATGGAGGCCTTCCCTTCCGGCACCGGCTTATCCTCGGCCAGGCGCACCTTGAGGGTGGCGCCATCGAGGTTGAGGGTCATGATCTTGTAGGTGCCAAGATCTTCCACATGGGCGACGTCGGCTTGCAGGGCGTCAGGGTTGTACTCGTCCCACACGTGGATAAATTCCGGACGAATGCCGACCTGGAGCTTTTTGTAGTCGGTGGTGTTGAGACGTTGCTGCATCGCTTCGGACAGCGGCAACAGGGTATTGGCGAACCCTACACCGCCAGCGTTGACCTGCACCTCAATCAGATTCATCCCAGGGCTACCGATGAAGTAACCGACAAAGGTGTGGCTGGGCCGCTCGAACAATTCACGCGGCGTACCGAACTGCACGATCTGCCCGCCGTACATCACCGCGATTTTGTCGGCGAATGTGGAGGCTTCCAGCTGATCGTGGGTGACGTAGACCATGGTGATATTGAATTGCTCGTGAATCTGCTTGAGCTTGCGCCGCAGTTTCCACTTCAGGTGCGGGTCGATCACCGTCAGCGGCTCATCGAACAGAATGGCTGACACGTCATCGCGCACCAGGCCACGGCCCATGGAGACTTTCTGTTTTTCGTCGGCGGTGAGGTTGCGGGCTTTTTTGCTCAGCAGGTTTTGCAGGTCGAGGACTTCGGCGATCTCCTGCACCTTGCTATGGATTTTCGCTTCGGCCATACCCTGGTTGCGCAGCGGGAACGCCAGGTTGTCGAACACCGTCATGGTGTCGTACACCACCGGGAACTGGAATACCTGGGCAATATTGCGCTTTTCCGGGGTCAAGTCGTTGACCACTTGGGTATCGAACAGTACCTGGCCTTCGGACGGGCTGAGCAGGCCGGAAATGATATTGAGCAGCGTGGACTTGCCGCAGCCTGACGGCCCGAGCAGGGCGTAGGCACCGCCCTGCTCCCACACATGGTTCATTTCCCGAATGGCGTAGTCTTCTGGCCCTGTAGGCGTAGGGCTGTAGCTATGGGCCAGGTTGCGCAAATGAATCTCGGCCATCAGGCAACCCTCGCAACACGGCGTCCGGGGGCCTGGACCAAGCGGCCCTGACCATCGAACACAAACAGTTTATGGGTGGGGATATACACGCGGATCGGCGCGTCGACATCGTATTCATGCACCCCCGGCAGATGCAGCACTAACAGGAAGTGCTCACTGCGCACATGCAGGAAGGTTTCCGAGCCGCTGATTTCGGCGACTTCCACGGTCACCGCCAGCTCCAGGTCATCATCGTTACTGGGTACCAGGCTGATATGGCTGGGGCGCACGCCAAAGCGGAATTCGCCTTCGCCGATAGGACGCAGGTCGACATTGAGTGGGAAATGCACGAAGTTGGCGAAACTCACTTCGTTACCGCTGATGCGCCCTGGCATCAGGTTGATCGGCGGCTCGGAGAACAGCTCAGCGGCGAGGACAGTTTGCGGCTGGTGGTAGACCTCGGCGGCCTTGCCGCTTTGGATCACCCGCCCCTCGTGAAGAATGGTGGTGGTGCCACCCAAGGCCAAGGCCTCGTTGGGCTCAGTGGTGGCATAAATGGCGATGGTGTGGCGCGCCTTGAACAGTTCGCGCATTTCCTGGCGCAGCTCTTCGCGCAGTTTGTAGTCCAGGTTGACCAGCGGCTCATCGAACAGAATCAATTCGGCGTCTTTGACCAGGGCGCGGGCCATGGCGGTGCGTTGTTGCTGGCCACCGGACAATTCCAGAGGGTGGCGCTGCAGGAATTTCTCGATGCGCAGCATCTTGGCGGTTTCCAGCACCTTGCTCTGGATCACCTCCTGGGACACACCGGCCTGACGCAACGGCGAGGCGATGTTCTCGAATACGGTCATGGTCGGGTAGTTGATGAACTGCTGGTAGACCATCGACACATTGCGCAGGCGCACCGGCTTTTGCGTGACATCCACACCGTTCATCAGGATGCGACCGCTGTCGGGTTTGTCCAGGCCAGCCATCAGGCGCATCAGGCTGGTCTTGCCGGACAGGGTGCGACCGAGCAGGACGTTGAAAGAACCGGCTTCGAACCGCAGGTTGGCGTCGTCGATCCAGGTTTGGCCGTCGACAACGCGGGAGACATGTTCCAGGGTCAATGACATGACACGACCTTTTTTATTATTGGAATGAATCTGGTCCGTTGTCAGAGCGAGTTTCGTGCCAAAACCGCAAGCGCTTGATGTGTAAGGAAATGGGCGAATCATGATGTTCAGGAGTGAACAATCCGGCTGAACAACTGAACACTGCCGGGGTTGACAATGAACAGTTGTGAACAACACTTTATGCGCGACGAGGATCAAATGTGGGAGCGGGCTTGCCCGCGATGGCGGTGCATCAGTTTGTAGATGCTGTGCCTGACCCTCTGCCATCGCGGGCAAGCCCGCTCCCACATTATTCGATGTCTGACGTTAGATGGCGCAAGACCCGACAACAATAATAAAGAAGGTCGCACGATGGCCGAACCCTTGACCCACGACACCCTTATCCAGGAATCCTGGCGCCGTTGCCGCGCCTACGGCCTGGACCACCAGAGCACCCCCAGCTTTGACCAACTGCCCGCCGAGGGCATTCGCCATCTCCTGGAAAGCCAGCATTCCCTGGTACAGACCACCCACCAGGAAGTGTTGCCCTACTACGAGAACATCCTCAGTAATTCCAACTGCCTGATCATGCTGGCCGACAATCAGGGCCAGGTGCTGACCTCTTGGGGCACCCAGCGGTTTATCGAACCCACGCTAGCCCGTGGCTTCAGCCCCGGCGCCAGCTGGATGGAGCGCGCCAGCGGCACCAACGCCATCGGCACCGCACTGGCCTGCGCCCAGGCTGTGCATATTGAACACGATGAACACTTCTTGAAGGCCAACCGCTTCATGACCGGCTCCGCGGCGCCGATTTTCGACGCCCAGCGCGAAATCATCGCCGTGCTGGATGTGTCCAGCGACAGTTACCTGCCGCCCTCCCACACCCTGGGTATGGTCAAGATGATGAGCCAGACCGTGGAAAACCGGCTGATCCTCAACCTGTTTCGCGGCGAACACTTCCAACTGACCTTTAACACCGGCTTGAGCAACCTCGACAGCCAATGGGCCGGCCTGCTGATCTTTGATGAAAGCGGCCAGGTGCTGTCGGCCAATCGGCGTGCGGATAACCTGCTGGGCATCAGCTTGTCGCGGGTGATGATCGACAGTCTGTTCAAGGTGTCGCTGCTGGAGTTGCTCAACCAACCGGAAGGGCTGCCCTTCGCCTTGCAAGCGGCGGGACGCAATCGATTCCAGTGCCTGTTGAAGCGCCCCAAGCAGATGCCGGTGCAGGCCCGGGTGTTCAGCCAACCGCCGCCGCCCGCACCGACCGCGATCAACCTCCAGACCCTGCATTTTGGCGATGTGCGCGTGGAAAAAGCCGTGCGCCAGGCCGAGCGCCTGTTGGAAAAGGACATTCCGCTGTTGATCCACGGCGAGACCGGCGTAGGCAAAGAGGTGTTCGTCAAAGCTCTGCACCAGGCCAGTTCCCGCAGCCGACAGGCGTTGATCGCGGTGAACTGTGCGGCGATTCCCGCAGAGCTGGTGGAATCGGAACTGTTCGGCTACGAAAAAGGCGCCTTCACCGGCGCTAACCAAAAAGGCAGCATCGGCCTGATCCGAAAGGCGGACAAGGGCACGTTGTTTCTCGACGAGATCGGCGATATGCCGCTGCCCACCCAAGCCCGTCTGTTACGGGTGCTGCAAGAACGCTGTGTGCAGCCGGTGGGCAGCAGCGAGGTGTTCCCGGTGGACTTGCGCATCATCTCGGCGACCAACCGCGCCTTGCGCGAACTGGTGCAGGCCGGACGCTTTCGCGAGGACTTGTACTACCGCATCGGCGGCCTGACCCTGGAGCTGCCGCCGTTGCGCGAGCGTACCGACAAGCGGGCGCTGTTCCAGCAACTGTGGCAGCAACACCGCGAGCCGACGCAATGGGCCGGGCTGAGCGCCGAGGTGCTGGAGTTGTTCGAGCAACACCCATGGCCAGGGAATTTACGCCAGGTGAGCAGCGTGTTGCAGGTGGCGTTGGCAATGGCCGAGGAGCAGCCGATCCGTGCAGAGCACCTGCCCGATGATTTTTTTGTGGATTTGCAGGCAACGGTACCGCAGTCCAAACCTGAGCACCTGGATGAACGCCTTGACCTGAGCCAGCGCCTGGAAGCGGTGGGCGGGAATATTTCCCACCTGGCGCGGGAGCTGGGGGTGAGCCGCAACACCCTGTACAAGCGCCTGCGCCAGCACGAAGGCTGATTTAACGCCAACTCCAGGAAACGCCGGTGTAGATACCACGCCCATCAGCGGGGGTGGAGCGTGCAGCGTCCATGCCTTTATCGTCGTAGCCCGGCGTGACGGTGTTGGCGTAACGGCGGTTGGTGAGGTTGCGCAGGTCGACCCAGGCTTGCCAGTCCTGCTTGGGCGCGTCGTAGCCGAAGGTGGCGCCAAGGGTGGTGTAGGCCGCCGCGTAGTAGGAATTGGCGTAGTCCACCGCTACCCGTGAGGCATGCTCGGTGTTGAGGCTGGTGTAGAAACCCGTCGGGTGGCTGTAGCGCAGTTGCGCCTGGTAATAGTGCTTGGGAATGCCGGGCAAGGTGTTGTCGCCGAAACGGTCGTCGTCGCGGTAGTGGAAGTCGCTGAAGGTGTAGGCCTGGCGCAGGTCGAGCTTACCGCTGCGGCCGCCGTCCCACAGCGGGCTGAGCAGGCTCAGTTCCACACCCTGGTGCACGGTGGGGCTGGCGTTGGATTCGGCGATGATGGCGTTGCTGGTGGCGGTCTGCGCCTGGGTCTCCACGGACAGCAGCTCGTGGCGAACCTCCGAGCGATAGAGCGCCAGATCCCATTGGCCGAGCCAGGCTTCACCGCGCCCGCCGATTTCCAGGGTGGTGGCGGTCTGATTGCGCAGCTTCACGCCTTCACGTTGCAACCCCGTGGCTGCCCCACTGCCCGGGCCAAAGTATTTGTTCGAGCCCCAAATCATCGACCACGCGTGCGGTGGTTCTACCGAGCGGCTCAGGTTGCCGTAAACCTGCAACTGCGGGTTGAAGTCGTAACGCAGGCCGATGCGCGGTGCATAATCCCAATCATGCTGACTTGTCGGCGCCTGGCCGTCGGGGTAAGTGACCTGGGTTTCGCGGCGCGTGTAGATCGCGGCAAGGCCGGTGGTCAGCCACAGATCTTCCATCAGTTCCAGCTCATTGCCTACATGCAGCACGGTATCGGAACCCAGGTAGCTGTAGTCGCGGGTCTTGGTTCCTGGGGCATAGTTGGCGGTATTGTTTGCAGGGATGCGAACATATTCCGACGCCCCATTGTTCGGCATCGCCTGGGTGGTACGCAGACCGAGGGTGGTGGTGCTGGCGTGGCCGAACAGGTTGTCCTGGCGGATGTAATTCAGGGTGCCGCTGATATCGGTGTAGGCAACTTTGAGGCGGTTGGTGCCTTCGCGCAGGTCCATGGGGTAATCGTGATAGGCCAGCCCGACCTCGACCCGTGAATTATCGTCCAAGCGCAAAGTGGTTTTGTTGGCAATCCAGGTGGAGCCCGGTTGCAGGCGCTTTGAATCGCGGGCGGCATTGAGGCTGTTGGCGGCACGCGGATCATGGCTGATCTGGTCACGCGTGAGCCTGCCGGGAGAATCGTTGGTGGTTTCGCGATAACGCAAATAGAAGCGCGTTTCCAGGTCCGGGTTAAAGCGGTAGCCAAAGTTGGCGGCGATGCCCTTGCCGGTACCAGCGCTTTGGTGCTGATAACCGTCGGACTCCGAATCGGTGAGGCTGATGTAATAGTCGGCGTCCCCCAGCACTTGCCCCGAACTGACTTCACGCTGGGCATAGCCGCGACTGCCGACCTCATAGCGCACTTGTAACTTGGGTGCGTCCAAGCCGGTGCGGGTGACGTAATTGACCGCACCGCCCAAGGCCAATGCACCCTGATCGACCCCGTTGGCGCCACGCAGCACCTCTACCCTGCTTTGCCACAGCGGGTCCTTGAGCTCATAGGGCGTGCCGCCTGGTCCGGTAAGCGGCAGGCCGTCGAACATTTCATACAGGCCGGAGGCATGGGCACCGGGGGCGCGGTTCAGGCCCGAGCCACGAATGGACACCTTCACCCCTTCGTTATTGGCCGCCTTGGCGTACACACCGGCCTGGTACTTGAAGACATCCTCGTTGGTGCTGACCCGTCCTTGTTGCACGCTGTCCATATCGATGTAATTAGTACCGCCGGGCACGCTTTTGAGTTGTGCCTGGGCGATTTCTGCGGCGCTGGCCTCAGCCGTTGTGACTTCAACCGGCGCCAATTGCAGGCCTTCAGCCTGTACCAGCGAGCTGAGGGTCAAGGCGGCAAAAATAAACGGAGGGTGGCGCAGCAGCATTGGGGCAGGTCCTTGGAATCCGGGAACGTGCCGGGCCAAACCCACCACGCGAACAGTGATGGGAAGGCAGGCATGCCCGTCAGGTCACTCCTTAATGACGGACAGGGGCGTTTTAAAAACAGGATGAATCAGGTTTGGCCGTCAGGCGTTGCCAATGCCCGCATCAGGTCATCGGCATCCGACCCCGGCGGAAAGCGAAAGCCATACATTTCGTCAGTGGAGAGAATCTCCACCAAGGTGTCGCGCAACTGGACCTCCGTGGGCGAGTCACGCAATAACTTATGCGCCGGCAGCAATAACTCGGCAGACACGCCCTGGGCCGTCGCGGCGTCGATCACCGCATAGAGGATAAACCGCAAGCGTATTTCGCGATCCGTGGGCCAAACCGTTTTTCGTTTACCCAAGGGAGGGCCTCGTGTTTAAGAAAAATCCGAGGCTATTGCCCGCAGGCAGGCGTTTCAAGCCGCCGGAGGCAAGATAGGCCGCTTCCTACAGCGGAAAGGGAAACACCGCACCGATTGGTCGATGCGATGGGCCTCACTGCACCGGCAGGAAATTCATCAGCAACAGGCTTTGTGCGTAATTGAGGCCAATGCGCCGGTAACGCTCATCAAGGATTTGGGTAAGCAGGTCCAAACGCGCGACGATCTTGCCGAACTCAACGGCAAAACTGAGGTTACTGCCCTCCTCCGATATCTCGTTGGAAAACAACAGCAGCACGCCGTTGGCATCCTGACGCTGGCTGAGCAGCCAGGTGGCCTTTTCGATATTGCGCGCGGCATTGCTGACAAACTGCGGATTGATCGAGTCAGTCACATAAAACTGCGTGCGCCCACCGTGGGCGGTCACGAGCATGCTGCCAATCGCATAGATGAACGCGCCGACGCGGTCGCCGCGAAAGTCAGGGCTCAAGGAATAGCTCAGGGCTGCCAAGTCACGCCGGTCACCCAGTGCGGGCAAGGGTTGGCGATTTTCGATGGCCTGGCGGATTTGCCGGGCGGCGGTCACCGCATCCGGATACCCGGATTGACGCCACTGGTTGGGGTTGCGCAGGTAGAGCTTGCTCATCAGCAAGTAGAGGCTTTGCAGGTTGTCACGCATCCCCAGGGTGGCCATGCGGTCGACGCTGGTCTGGAAGAATTCGTCGGGCTTACCGTCGCTGAACTGCCTGGCGATATCGCGACCCTGTTGTTGACTGCAACCTGTTGCGCAGAGCGCGAAAACCGCAGCAAGCAGCAGCGGCCATCGGGAGGTAAAAACAGTTGACGTTCGATCCATCGGCACCGGGTCTGATTCTGTGGGCCACCTGCGGGAGTCGGGTGGCCGGGACAGGGGTAGATCAGCAAAATGGAAAAAAGTGCAGCGGTGCGGGTCGGATCAGCATCGGCTTACAGCCACAAGGAGGTGAACGAGACCAGGGTGACCAGCAGACGAAGCCCGGCACAGGGCCGTAATGCCGCTCAGAAGGTTTGTTGTAGGAGCGAGCTTGCTCGCGAAAAAATCACAGGCGCCGCGTTCAATCAGAAAACACGCGTTATCACTGACGTTTTTCGCGAGCAAACTCGCTCCTACAACGGCATTACGGCACAGGGCCGGGCTCGTTGGCCTGAACGCCTTCAGGTCTTGGGATGCTCAGTAGCTACTGAATCGGCCGCATCTACATCCGACATATCTTCTTCAAGAGGCGCGTCGTCGTCCGGCGGCAGCGGGATATTGTCCTCGTCACGCCGCGGGTCATGCCCCGTCTCGTTATCGGTGCCCCGGGTAACCGCTTGCTGGGAAATGTTGCCTGGGGCTTTCTCGTTGATTTCCATGCTGGCACTCCGTTTATAGGCTCGGGATATCCGCGCTTAGGATTGAGAGGCTGCAACGGGATTGAGAGTGCGGGGCGTTAGACGAATGGCGTTTAGTAGGCAGTCGGCGTGAAAGAAAAACTGCTGCCGTGCTGAGAAATTCTGCGGCGAACAAGGTCTCCCGGCTTCATATCAATTTCTGATTCGATGATTCTTGAGGTGCCGAAAAGCATGTATTTCGAGACACCAAGAATATGCTTGCCAGGGGCCAGCCCAAACCTGGCAACCTCCCCAGGGTGAAACTCGGCAGCCGGTTTTCCATCAATATGCAAAATAAAACGGACTTCAGCTCCGTAGATGCCCGAGTCTCTAGTCACCACCAACTGAGCCGCGTTCTTCTGCGTAAACGCATACATTCTTGTAGATGGCACAGGATCTGCAATGTCGGCAGATATTGGCGATGTCGAGCACCCACTGATAGCAACAAGCAGTGATGCTCCGATTAAGCCTCGCATATCGTTCCCTCGAAAAATTTTGTGCGACTTTAACATCCACGATAACCGTAACAAGCTGGCTGGTCGCTACATGTTATCTGATGGCCGTTCTACCCACCCACCGCTTGCCGCAGCAGAGCGACACCGGTCATCAATCTTCGGGATTGTTGTCAGCAAACGACTTATTCAGTAAGCCCTGAACGACACTGTCGGGATCACCCAGTAATTGCTTACTGAATGCATCTCCATCGGCTGGACGAGTCGCGAGTAGCCCCCAGGACTTTGTTCCATCTGCGTTAAAGACCACGATTAGCTGATTGTCTGCACAATCATGTGGCTTGCACATGTGGCCTACCGTAAAGCGCTTACCATCGGCCGAAACCGTCTCGACTGGCGACGCTGTGCCCTGAGCTTTACTGACCCAGTCCGGATAACTGAGCATCTCTGCGTAGGCTTTTTTGTAAGGCGCTTTGCTGGCAATCTCGGGCAGATATTGTTCAGCCCAAACGCCTTCAGACGCTAGCATCATGGGGGCCCCCGCCAGCATTGAAAGGCTCAGTATTTTCATTCGAATGACTCCCTCTCGCTGACTTCTCAGCCGCTTTTTCACAGGTTGCACTTAAACGCTGGTATGAAGACTCGGACAGGACACTGTTTTGGAAGTTTCGACCTTCACCTAACAAACAAGCCTGAAATCATGAGGTAGGCCATGGCTGCCGTGGAGATGAGTAAATCAGTCAAGCTAAAAGCTCCGTACTGTGCTTAGTGATGAATACGCAGTGCGAGGGCACCTGCACGATGACTGCTCCATACGGATCCAGTAAGACAGCATAGTCTTGTAGAAAACGTGGCGTGATGACGGCAGTCATTTGCTTCGTGTACTTTCGACCCACACCCCACTTACGGATGAGTATCATGAATGACGATTTGAAGCAGTCAGGCTCTACTACTACATCACAAGCCACTACCTCTCTAGAGCAGGTCAAAACCGGCAGAGTCCTGGATTTTACCTGGGCGCCAAACGCCAACACCACGACCACCATCGTCTCGGCAGACTTTGTCGACTACAAGGTCGATACTGCCCAAGGCAGCCCCACTGGCGACAGCCATTCCATTGCACGATTTACCTATGTCCAGGGCAAAGGCGGTGGCCAGATCAGCCAACTCTTTCTGGAAGAAATGCGTGCCGGTGTACGTGCCAATACCCAGATCGGGTTGATGGTAGGACGCAAATGGGTTTTGGATCCCAACGGGGAAGTCTCCGGCAGCATCGGTACTTATGTGGTCGAGCAATTCGACGACATGCGCGCCAGTGTGAATTATGTCGGCTCCTTCGCTCGGGTCTTCGCTGATCCGAGGATGGTCAGCTACCACGCTGGCGGACATGTGCACACCAATGTTTCTATTACCGGCAGCAGGCCCTTGACCATGTCGGATTCAGGCAAGTCGATCCTCGTCATCAGCGATACAGATGTCACGCTGACAATCGGTGAGGATGTGATTGAAGGGTTCAAGGTGAATTTAATCCAGGCGGCGGCCGGCAAGGTCAACATCGCCGTATCCAGCAGCCATGTGATCTACAGCAACGCTGGAAACCGCACGAACACGCTCAATCCACTGGATGAGCTGGAAGTCAGTACCTTCCCATTCGGGCCGGTGTTTCTGGCCTTTCGAGTCAGGCCTATGGCATGAATAGCCCGGCATAACCCAACCCCAGAAACGCAAAAGCCCCGCTTTCGCGAGGCTTTCGTGTAAATCTTGGCGGGAAACCAGGGATTCGAACCCTGGAGACGCTATTAACGTCCGCCGGTTTTCAAGACTGCCGAGTTAACTATACAAATCAACACATTAGCTACTGATAGTTTCCGCATGTAGCCATTTTTAGCTGACCTGTAAGCCGCGCAGATCAAGGGGCGCGCATCGAGTTGCGGAAACGATTTCCCCTTCCCCGGCGTCCTGCCGACCGAACAAAAACACCTATTTGCATGCCACCGACCAAAGCTGATCAAGCCTCGTCGTATAGCTCTGACTCATCATCTCCCGCCGCACGCCCCATTCATGGTTCGTCTGCACGCTGCCCGATCGCAGAGTTCCCCCTCCCCATCGTCCATTGATCTAATCCAGCACCGCCATCAACCTGGATGCTTCCGCTTGCTGCGACGCCGCGAATAGATCATCGGTGTACTCGCCTGGCTGGCAGTGTGGGTCTCAACAGCAGCACGTCACGTTCAGTCATACGGCCTGTGATGAATGCCACGGGGCAGGCGCTTGACTTGAACAGAATGAAGGGATGCAGCACCACGAGGATTTATAGGACAAGCTCTCTGTCAGGATCGATCCTGAGAAAATCGGCGGTAGGCTTTTTGTGAAGTCTACCGCCAACTATCCTCCTCCAGCTATTCAGGTGCTTCTGCCCTGGTCCCAGTGATTTCGGAGCCCGTGCTTTCGGAGTAGTCCATTTGAATTTTTCTCTCACCTGTTTCAGTCTCAATAACTCTTGCTGATACACTGTCATTGCCACCGGCAGTTTCCCCCATATATGTGTCAAGGCGCTCCATGTAGCCCAGCTCTTCATCGGTAGGCTGAACCTCAACTTCTTCTGCAGTCGCTACTGCGCAAAAAAGCATGGATACAATCAAAATGTATGCCGATTTTTTTGTGATATTCATTTTTCACCTACTTTAGTTTTCCATGTAAAAGTTTGCTATAGAAGGTCCATTGCTTTCTGTTTCCTTCCTCCTTAGCGGTGCTTGAACATTTGGTGAATGTATCCCTAACCTGCTCGATCCCTAATGAGTAGTCCTTCATGGCAGAAATGAATTTGTTGTTAAAAATTATTGTTGCCGCAATCAGTTTTATGTCTGCTGATGGCAGATCACAGACTGAGGAGTTTGGCTGTGTGTAGCAGCTGACGTGGCTCGTGTAAGCAATTTTCTTTACCTCTTGGCAATTGCACGATTTTGTATCCGTGAATGGTATCGACGGTACAATAGCCTCCTGCAAACAGCGCAATGTATTATCGCGCCATTGATTTCCGTTTGAGGTAAACGAGTGCTCATTTAGGAAAGCGTCACAGTATTGCTTGCCAAAAGACATCAGATACTCCTCATCGCTGCCAGTGCAATTGCAGTACTTATTGAAGCAGGAATCATAAACGTCACAGCTTGGGGTTATTGAGTTTACGCAGTTGGCCATTACAGGGAGGCATGCAAATAACAAAAATATCCCAGCTATTAATCGCATGATGCGAACCTCTATTTTTCATCACCACATATTAGTAGCAGAGGGAAGCTTACTTTATATCAATTTGAACTAGGGCTAGCTTCTGATTGGAATTGAACTGGAGTTGGAGCTTTCAATTTTTAATGCCCGCCCCCTCTTTGCAGATTCTTTTGGAGCGTAAATGTATGACGATTACTACTAAGGGAACCGTGACCAGCAGCATCCCAAGCCTCGGCCAAAAATAACAGGGCGCAAGCCAGGGGTGGCCGTGGCCCTCTAGTGATTCAGGGTCGACAAGGCCGCGGACAATGTGGAACAAAGGGCAGGAACTGCCCAATAGCCTAGCCTCCTCCTGAGCGGCTCGGCCGATTACCAATTCATAATGGCCAGCTCTCCAGTCACGGCGACTTTCCCCTGCCTCGGGTTCGCGGTGCTGTAGCGGATATCCATCGATTCCATACGAAAACCCTCAAACGCCCGCCGGATATCTGGATGATCGTTGATGCTTACCATCATCTTGCCCTGGCAGGTCCGCATGAAGTCGGCCATTCGCTCGTATTCCTCAAAGCCAAATCCGACCCCGTAGCCTGCCGTCTGCCAATATGGCGGGTCCGTGTAGTGGAAGGTGTGCGGTCGGTCGTACTTCTTGGCACACTTCAGCCAAGGCAGATTCTCGACGTAGGTGCCGGAAAGACGCTGCCAAGCTTGCGATAGATTTTCTTCGATTCGCAGCAGGTTGATTGGCCGCCCGGTTGTGGCAGTGCCGAACGTCTGGCCCGTGGCGTTAGCTCCAAATGCGTGGTGCTGGAGGTAGAAGAACCTCGCCGCCCTCTGGATGTCCGTCAGCGTTTCGGGCACCGCCATCTTCTGCCATTCGAAAATCTGCCGAGAGCTAAGCGCCCACTTGAACTGGCGCACAAACTCCTCGAGGTGGTGCTGAACAACGCGGTACAGGTTCACCAGGTCGCCGTTGATATCGTTAAGCACCTCCACCTTTGCAGGCTCTTCGCGCTTGAAGTAAAGCGCTGCGCCGCCGGCGAACACTTCAACGTAGCACTCGTGCTCAGGGATCTTCCCGTCTAGGTTGGTGACTTTTGTGTCGAGGCTGGTGAGCGCCTGAGCGGTACCTTCAAATGCCTCGACCACACCCAAGCGTGGCGACTTGATTGAGTCCTACCAGCTGGAAGTGACCGACACCCGCGATGGCACGACCGTAGAGATCTCAGTACCGACGAAGAAGCTCATTTCAGCTCATAGCATGAAGAGCATTCTGCTCGGCCGAAAATTGTTCTACTCCGTCACGCAGCGCAAGCACGCGAGAATTCTGAGCGAGATGTTCGATCAGCAGTTGCCTGAAGAAATCAAAGACTAGCTCGGCCCGCGGGCTGTTTTCGATCAAAACAAGGAGCGTTGAATGTCATGCTGCGGATGGATCTACAACCTCTTTAGAAAAACTCCGGAAAAATCAGACCCACCGTTGTCACCAGCAAAGCACGCGCAAAACATTCGTAATGCGATTCCTGCAGCCTGCCAAACCATAAAGGGGCTTCAAGATCTGAAGGTCGTCATTTCTAGGTATACAACCGAAGACCCAGAACTATTCAACGCCATCAACAGGACCTTACCCCTCACTGCGCCATCCTCTATTGGGGATTTTGACTTGCTGGGGCAGATTTGCGACATGATCGCAGATCATACTGAACGCGCGAAAATCCTTAAAACGCTTGAGTGGGCGAATTATTAGTACTACGGGCGATGGTACAGACGCAAAAAGCCCAGCGCGGAGCTAGATTCATTGATCAATATTCCAACTCGCTGTCTTGATGCTTCAAGCCATCTCTCAAAAGAGCGACGACACGCTCGGCGCCTCCACCATAAATGAGAGTGTCGTAAGCGAATTCTGACTGCCGGTAGTGGCCGTTAAGTGTCTCAAGAACCGCACAGATTGAATCCAGGGCCGCTTTGATCTTTGTACGGCTGGCAGGCGGCAGCGGTTTAGCAGAACCCCTTTGGACATGCAGCAGATCACTGTGAGCAATACGTTTGTTGCGGTGATCGCGTGCAAATTTCGTCGCATCCAGCGCATCCTTGAGCGCATCGTTCACCTGTCTCCGAACGTTCAAATCACTGACAAGCGGCGGGATCGCTCGAATGGAAAGGTTTTTCTGAGATTTGTTCTCAGGCGAATCGGTAAGCCTTGATACCCCAAGCATCACAGCATCCAAAAACTGCACCTGCACAATGCCGAAGAAGGAAGGTGCTGAGCTATTCAAAACCTGCACGGTTTCTTCATTCACACCGAACAACTGCTCGAATTGCTCCCACAAAATCAGAACTTCCACTAGCTGATCGTTGAGGTCGCAATACAAAACACCAAGCTCCCCACCCATACTTTTGACGCACTGAACCCGCTTTTCGTCCTCGCTGATCACTGACGGCACTCCTTCCTGTTTGAAGAGGCCGCGGAGCCTGCCATGCCGTTAGCTAGGATGCCACCCTGTCCACCCATCCAGCATGGATGGAATGCCAGTAGCGGGTGCGCGCTTCTACGTAGTAGCGTTGTGCCAACACACGCCGTCGCGAGCCGGCAACAGAGCGTTTTTTTGAGGCCAGCCATTGACCCCCGCCGCTTCTTCGTATGGAGGTGTATCCAGCGTGAACCGTGGGTGCTCAGCATCTGACAGAGGAATCTCTTTGATATTTCCCTGTAAGTATTTCGCGGCCAATACCAAGAAGGTTTCTAATTCTGTTTCGAAATCAACAAAATTCCCGTCAAGGAATGCTCTTCCACGCCGATCATAAGATTTACACCTACTAAAGCTATTTACCCGAAGCACTTCAACCATAAAAACCTCCAAGGAACTTGTCAGAAATGAATGGAATCACCAAAACCAAAAATATTTTAGATACAACAACCGCCCTTATCGAAACCACCGAAGCAGGAGGGGCGTCACGCGGGACTGGATTTATGTTCGCGATAAACATGGGTGAAAATGATATAGCGCCGCTACTCATCACAAACAAGCACGTACTGAAAGACGCAAAAAAACTATCAATAAAGTTCTCCCTTTCTTCCCTATCTGACCATACGCAAAAAATAGGTATTGCGGAATACATACTACAGGAAGGACTGAACAGTATAGTTTTCGAACACCCTGACAGCGATATAGATCTCGCGGCCATAAACATTGCCGCCTTGTTGCAAAACTTAACGGACTCAGGATACTCAGGCCATGGAAACATGTTCTCTGAGAATGATATCGCGGAAAAAGAGATCCTAAGTACGCTAGGCTTAGCCGAAACCGTTGTCATGGTTGGCTATCCAACCGGGCTCTCTGACGAAAAACACAACCTACCAATTATACGGCAGGGAACACTGGCTAGTGACCCGAAAATTGACTTTAATGGGCGTCGGCATTTCGTAATTGATTGTGCATGCTTTCCTGGATCAAGTGGAAGCCCAGTTGTTTTGAAAGAAACTCAGTCCATTCATGAAGACCAAGGCAATTTAATCTTCAAGCGCCGCCCCAACAAATTAATCGGGATTTTATATGCCGGACCTATACACACTAGCAAGGGCAAAATTGTAATTAGAAACATTCCGAGCAATGCCGACGACTTTGCACAGGTAGATCACATGATAAATCTCGGATATGTAATACCAGCAAAGCACATTTTGGCGCTCAAGAATATGATGACATTGAGACCTGCAGGTCAGACAATAAACTTCAACAGAACAATAACAATGTTCTAAATGTGTATTGCGCTTCCAATGAACGTATTGGCCATTTGACTTATTGCTCATTTTACGTGCTTGTGCCTGAGGATCAGGAGCCTCGCGCACTCTCCCGCTGCTCCGCCATCACCTGAAGGGCTTCGGCCTCCATTCGCCGGAAGTCGCTGAAAATAGTTTGTCGCTGGCTGATCGGCACGCCACACATCCGAATCACACCGGAGAGAACGCTGTAGTCCATGCCTGTTGCGCCGCACGCGCCTGTGCGCCACTGGGTGCTCATGGCTTCGAAGACCTTGAAGGCGTCCCAGTTGTCGGGCCAGATGCCGACTTCCTTGTCGGGTATATCCTGGCGGGACAAGCCGAAGGCCATCAGGTCTGCATCTGACGGCCCTGGTTCATACAGCGCGCGGGAGGCGCTTAGGAGTTTCCCAGGCGAGCTTCGCTGAAGGCTTCGGCGTACGCGTTCAGCACTGCCTTAGGTGCTGAGTTGATGGAGTTGACGAGGGTGCGCACGTTTTCAGGCGTGAACTTTTCTTCAATATCCCAACCGACGACCACATCCAGCAGTTGGTCTGCTTGCAGGGCGATCTGGGCGGCAGTGAAAGCCTTGAGGTCCATGTCGCCGAGCTGCTTACTCAATTCGTCGTGCCGCTCGTTCCAGCCGGTATACAGCTCGGCCAGCGCGGTTCGGTCCAGGTACTTGAACTCGAACTCCACCTTTTCAGCGTTGTACCCGGCCCGCTGGATCATCACCGGCGCTTTGAAGGTCGGCTTCTGGATCAATTTGAACTTAGCCATGGGTTACACCACGGCTGCATAGCGAGTTGGAAGGCCAGTCAGGGCAACGCTGATAACACGGGTCATCAGGTTGTTGCGTGACATGGTCGGCGTCGCAGTGATCGACACGCAGCCGTTGTAGATAATGCTGCTACCGCCCGGGAGGTTCAGGCGTAGCAAACGAGGCTGTTTGTCGTCGTCTGCCGCCTCGCAAACAGCCACATAGGGCTTCGACGGATCGTCAGCGACAGTGTAAGTCAGCGTGATTGGATTCTTGGTGGTCGGCATCTGGCGGTCGTTGTCGTCGGCCACAAAACCAAAGGTAAGGAACTGCTGATCGCCACAGGCCGAGTTCATTTCGGTGACCTGCGAGATCTCGGTGAAGGCCGTCACCTCGCGGACAGTGCCGATACCGGAGCCCGCTGGGTACTGCTGAACGTTGGTAGTGTTCACACTTTCCAGGGCGAAGGTTCCGCTGGCAATTACCCCCACACGGACACCGCGACCGTCGAGGCGAGTCCAGCCGGAGTTAACTGCGATCACATCACCTTCGGCAAGACCATGTGCTGCTGCGGTCGCAATTGCAGGATTGGCATTGGTCAGCGCGGTGAACGGGATTGCATCGCCGTAAGTCGATGCAATTTCAAGTGTTGCGCCGTTGGGCATTTGGATGCCGGCCATTGGTGTTTCCTCTTTTCAGAAATGACAAAACCCGCACATAGGCGGGTTTCGGGGTTTGCCCAACGGGCGGATTAGAACGTGTCGGCTCGATACTGAAACGACAGAGGCAAGGTACTCGTAGTCTCGCCCTGGATGGATGCGGCCGTGGCCATGGGCGAGCGGACGTAAACCGTGAAGTCCGCTTTCGTCAGTGGCAGGTTGTTCGGGTACAACTGTGCGATCTCTTCGGCAATCGCGCCGGCGGCGCCAGTGCCCGAACCTGACGCTGTGACCACGCTGACCTGAAATACACCTCGATAGGAGACGTGCTTGCCGGCCAAGTCCTCGCTGTCGGTATTCCCTGGCATCAGGTACGCCCTCAGGTAGGTAGCCCCTCCGGCTGGCGGTGTGAATGTCACGCCTTCATACGCGATCACCAGCTTTGGCGTACGTGCGTCAGCCCAGGCCTTCAGGCGTGCCTCGAACAGACTTCGGATGATTCGATCGCTCATGCTGAAAGCTCCGAGACGGCTTTATTTATGAACATCTGAAATTCCGTCACGGTGATCTGCACCATTCCGGCCGGGGCCTGGTTGGACCAGCCTTCGTACTCAAGCCGTGGGCCGTATGGGAGATTGTTCATGATCCAGATTTTCCCGACGCCGATCTGGTAATGCTCAAGAACGCCCTTGCCAATGGCTTTGGCAGCAGAGCCAGTTGGGTCGACAAGGTCCAGCATGCCGGTGGCGCCTACCTTTGACGTGGCGGCCCACCTGGTGGGAATGACGAATCGCCATGTTCATGATGCGGTCGGTCATGCCGTTGCGCAGCATGTCGCTGGAGCCCGCCTCGTTGACTTTAAACAGGCCAGACTGCTTGCCGCGCATGTTGCCGATGGCGGAATGCCCCAGAACCAGCTGCAGATCGTTGGTAGGCGCACCATTCTGCTCCAGTACGCCCAGGACGCCAGCGAAGTCGGACAGATCTGCTGCGGTACCGAATGGCGTAGTGCCGGCGGTGCCGACGGCGCGGGATGCGTTGCGGTAGGCCTCAACCCATAGATCCTTCTCGATCTCGTTCACCAGAGTGCGCATCGCTTGGTAGAAGCGATCAGCCTGAATGGACGAGAAGGTGCCCGCGTTTTGCAGGCCCTTGGTCTGCTCACCGTTCCAACGAACCGGAACGTGCTTGCTCTTGGTGATGGCCACGGCCACGTTGTCAACGGCGGTATCGCCAGTATCTGGAGCGGTTACGCCGGGGATGTTGTCAGCGGCAGCTTCTGCGCTGGTGATCGGGACCAGTACGTCCTGACCGATACCATCGCGACAGTTGGCGATCAAACAACAGGTTGCCGGTGTTGGCCTTCATGACGGCAGCCTCGCGATCAGATCGGCCAGTAGCTGGGCGTTGGAGTTGCCGCCGCCTTTCTCGATGAGCTTGAGCTCAGCACGTCGCTTCTCGACCTCAAGACGCTTCAGCTCAGCATCAAGCTCGGCATGCCCCGGCGCAGTGAACATACCGAGGTGTCGGCCAATATCTACCAGCGCGCCCTTCTTGTCGTGCAGCTTGACCTTCAGCCCATCACGGCCTTGAGATACCTCAGCAATAGCTGCTGCTGTTGAGTCGTCCACCTCGGTTGAGTCGATCAGTGCCAAGCCGTGGTACGGAACCATGTCCTCAGGGGCGTCATCCTCCCTGTCGACCATGCGGACCTGCGTCTCTCCCCAGCGGATGACCTTACGGATGTCGCTGAAGCCGATCTTCGCCAGTTCGCGAAGCACCATATCTTGGGTGATCTCGGTGCGGGCCGACCTTGACTGCATGCGCTTTTCGAGCGCTGCCTTGATGTCAAGTTTTGACAAGTTCTGATCTGCTATCTGCCGCGCCGTCTTCTTGCTGTACCCCGCGCGGATAGCTGCTTGCGTGGCATTCAGGTCTATCAGGTACTCATCGACGAAGCGCTGCTGTTTTGCTGTCAGCGCCATAGGGGTTCCTTGAGACTTTGATGCCTCGCTTGGGTAGGACTTGAAATGATGGCTGGATGCCAGTATCAGTACGCGCCGCGGGAGGCGGTGCCGGACGAAAATCTAGGAATGAAGATGAAAAAGCCACAAGCTGACTTTGAATACATGCACGACCTTCTCAACGGCTTCTTTAAAATGCCCAATATTCGGTCAGCCCTACGAGTCATCCAGAAGCAGCAGATAACCGGATGGGAAATTTGGTTTCAGGTCGAATTCGCACGCTTCCTGTCAGAGCATATTTCCGAACCTGACTGGGAGCGCGAATACGCAGTTGAATTTGATTATCGCAGAGAAAAGTTGGGATATTTTTTCAAGCCAGACTTCATTATCAGAAAGAAACACTGGCCTAAAGATCGCTATGTTGCGCTCGAGATAAAGCAACATATTCAGCTGGGGAACTGCCTTACGAATATGGTCGCCGACCTCGCCAAGGTGGCCAAGATTCGAAAGTCGCAGCTAGATCTACGATCAATCTGGGCGTTGGGCATTTTCCCTTACGACCCGGCGATTGACGTGAGAGCTATGATTGAGGACAAGCTCTATGGTGTCGGGCAGCCTTATCACGAAACAAGGACGGCTACGGCACGCATCCCTCGCACTAAGTTTAGCTATGCGTTGTTTTGATAGAAGCTTGATCACGCCCACATGACCCGGATGTCTGCATCCAGTAGGTGGGCATGGTCTTCGTTGTGAATGGTGCCGGTGTCGGCAAGGATCTTGGTTTGTAGCCATTCCCAAACCTCTGTGGCTGGAGTCAGCCGAATACCGACGTCGGATAGCTCCGACAGCTCAATCAGTGATGCGGGAGGCATCGGTCTGTTCATTGATCACCTGATCTTTGTAGCGACAGCACGTTTAATTCAGACCGGAAAATGGTACGAATACAGCACTCAGGAGTGAATTAGGCGTGGAGGATAGGTAGCTCATTCATTACAGGCGATACGCATGAGCTACACAGAGACAATATCGAAGGCGCTTCTTGTCATCTTGATTGGACTTTACCTAATGGGGCGACTCACACCGAAAACAGTGCTGATATTTGTGCTAGGAGGCGTCACCCTATGGCAAATATTTAAACCCTAACCACAATGCAACCCGGCCCGGTAGGCGCGTTCGATTGCCTCGCAGTCGGGTTGCTTGGTTGTCATTATTGGTGGCTCAAAAAAAATATTCAAACCGCTAAAGTTCGTCGTTCTTGGGACCGTTGAATAGTGAAACTATCGAAAAAGGCAAACTCGCCGAGGATCGATATTGAAAATGAGACCGAGATGCTCTTGACCAAAACGAAACTGGCTTGCTCCGACCGTCCTTACCTTCCATTGCCTGTTCTGGGAACTGGATACCGAATTGGTGATATTCCCGCCATCGTCATTCTTAAATCAGGTTTCGCAGTAAACCTCGCCAGAGAGGGCTTGAAGCGTGTCCCGGCGGTTGATCACAACCAGCGGGTTCAAGGCGCAATCGATTTCATTCGTTCAACGGAGTCTCCCCCGTTTGAAATCGGCTCATTGATCTACACAACTGAACCGGACTTCATGTCTGGCAGGCACCGCACCCTTGCATTAGCTGTAGAAGGATTTCAGACCATACCGTTCCTAGTCTCCGAACGAGCGGCCAAACTATTGACAAATTACTGGGGTAGCAAAGAGGAGGCGCTACTCGAATATGACTTCAGCTTATGCGAAACCAAATTACTGATTGGCCACTAGCACTCTCTCTTTACCGCTATCGCTCTACCATTATGCTGGTCTGCTGCTGGGCGTACCCATGCAGGAGAGATACGACGAAGCCCTGAGGCAGGCCGGCAGCCTTGGCCGCGTCGATTGCTTTGGCAATGGCGCTGTCCAAATCGGTCAGGGCCTTGTTGATGTCCTGGCTTATCGGTAGCGCGTGGTGCAGACGGGTGACATTACTCATAAAATTACCCTGATCGAGTAGGAGGCGGATTTACATCCGCCGTCCTCTCACACCACCGTACGTACGGTTCCGTATACGGCGGTTCAGGTTATGCGATTAAGCCGGTTTATCGTATCCAGTATTGAGACCAGCCCGAGTCGATCCCAGAGCTTCTTCGGTAGCGCCTGATTCATATGTGACGCTCCCGAGTTCCACCATGGGCCTCGGCCATTGACCGCCGATTTCCACGCCCGCGCCTCGTTGATTCCCAAACGTATCAGGTTGCGCGCCCTCGTAGAGGGCCGCTTCCATTGACGCCATATGACGCAACGAAGTTTGTGACGCACCCAGCCATCAAGCTCCTCAAGTGGCCGCTTGCTCTGACTCAGCTTGAAGTAGCCAGCCCAACCACGCAGCACGGGAGTCATTTGCTCAACGATATATCTCATTGAGCGGGCCCGTACCCGACGCAAGAGTTCCCTGAGTCGGTCGCGCAGGCAGTGCAGGCTTATGCTCGCTACTCTCAGCTTCGGCTGCTTATGCCAGCTCATCCCATAACCCAAGTAATCACAGGCCCAAGGCCGTGCCACACGGCTCTTTTCCCGATTCAGTGTCAGTTTCAGACGCTGAGTCAGGAAGCGCTCAACACTGGCCATGACCCGTTCGCCTGCACGATGACTGCGCACATAAATGTTCGCATCGTCGGCATAGCGCACGAAGCGATGGCCCCGCCGTTCCAGTTCGCGGTCGAGTTCGTTGAGCAGGATGTTCGACAGCAACGGCGAGAGCGGGCCGCCTTGCGGCGTCCCTTCCTGCCGTCGGCTGACGAGTCCGCCTGACATCGTCCCCGCTTCGAGATAACGACGGATCAGCGTAAGGACGCGTTTGTCTTCGATTTGACACGCAACATGGGCCATCAGGACATCGTGATTGACCCGATCAAAGAACTTCTCGAGATCAAGTTCCACGCACCAGCGGTGTCCCGCCGCTACATGGTCACGGGCGGTTTCGATGGCTTGATGAGCGCTTCTGCCCGGACGAAAACCGTAGCTGTAGTCCGAGAACAGTGGGTCGAAGATCGGCGTGAGCTGTTGCAACAGTGCCTGTTGGATCAGGCGATCCACGACGCTGGGGATACCCAGCTGCCTTGTGCCGCCTTTGGGCTTGGGGATGTCGACGGCGCGTACACCTTGGGGGTGATATTCGCCGGCCAGCAACCGAGTCTTGAGGATCGGCCAACACTGTTTCACGTAGCCCGCCAAGTCGTCGACCATCATGCCATCGGCACCCGGCGCGCCCTTGTTGCTGACCACGCGTTGATACGCACGCCTGAGGTTGGCCGGTGCTAGCACCCGCGCCATCAGCGTGTCCGGCTCCGCGTTCGTCCACGTCACAGACGCCGCCGATGTCTGCGCACTGCCAGCCGCAAACCCCGGATTCCGTCCGGGACTTGGGGGGTTACAGCCCTCTTGTGGAGAGATTTCTGCTTTCCGACATTCGACGAGACTCTGACGCCTACTGGCGGCATAACCTGTTCGGCCCTTGGTAGCATGGTTACTTGCCACTTACTACGGCCTCGGCTGACTTCTGTAGGTTCATCCCGTCGCCTCTCGACGCTCGGTAGCACAGTGGCAAACCTACAGATCTCCCAGGGTAATTCGCGCGACCTTCCTGCTTATGCCTGTCGGATTTACGTCACAGCGTTCCGTGCAAGTATCGGGCTTTGACGGTTTGGGCCGCCTTACCCCGCTGTGCCGCCTCTATCCGCTTCCTGTTCGTCAGGCCAGCATTTTGCCTCGGGCTTCCTTCAAATTCGCAGTCACCCGCGACACCCTTGCCTCTGGCTAACACTTCCCCTTGCCGGGTGTGTAGAGGACTTTCACCTCCAAGTCACCAGCGTGGCCACCACAGCCAAGCTGGTTGCGCTGACGCGCAACGCGCCGTGCCTGGCGCACCCATAAAAAAGCCCCGGCGGTTGCCGAGGCCAATTCGAGAGTTGCTTCGTCTACTACGCGCTTGTATGACGCTTGGTTCGCACCACCCTCACAGGCAGCGTCGCTGCAAAAGCAAATGCCTCTTCACGCGTGCGGAACGAGCCGAACCGATCAGCATTCGTACAGACCCTCCAAGGACCGTGGTTTACGCTTAGGACGTCGTAACCATTGATATGCATCTTGGTCAGGATAGGAACACTCATAATCACCTCCTTTTCTAGAGATAATCTCGGGCTGTCCTAACCACCATACACTCGCTTTTTGGGTCTGTGACTACCGCGTGTCGCGCCACGATTTGGCGCATTCGAAAACGTGGCGCGGATTACGGTGCAAGCCGCAGTTGTTGGTCGAACAGCTCCCGAATCTCTCCAAGACGTCGCATCACAACCGGTTCACCCTTCAAATGGATAAGGTGGGCCAGCTGGTGGACGATCCCCTCATCCGAAAGCACCTGGCTTGTCGGCAGCTCCTTGAACCAGCACACGAACACGGCGAAGTGCATAGCCCCTGGTAATTCTTTCAGGAAGCGCTTGTCAGTCATCTGGACGTATCGGGCGTGCTCTTCGCGTAGCTCTTGGTAGCTGACTGAGTAGGCATGGTCGCCGAGGACGTAATCCATTCGGGCCACCCTCAATAGATTGGCGCCGGCAGTACCGGGCGCCTTTGGTTTAATCGGTTTTTCGCCTGCGCTCATCGGTGCACGTCATGCACTGCTCGCAGTTCAGCGTCTTGCACAGCCAGGCCTTTACCGTCTGCCAGTAGGTGACCATGAAGATATGGCGGGCACCGGCCATAGCCAGGGCGATATGCAGCGTCAGGCCAGCAGTAGTCGGGCCGAAGAAGATGCTCTGGCTGCGAGCCATGACAACGAACCCGCTTATGGCGATCGCCGAATAAACCAGCTTGCCCAGGATACCGTCTCTCACCTTCCCGCTCAGTACGCACCAGGTCGCCCAGAAGGCGATCAGGCCGCAAGCGATGGAGTTAATCAATTCAAGGTTCATGGTGGATTTCTGACCATCTGGAGGACGTGATCGAACATTGCTACAAGAAGCTGCGCGAAGAGGCCAATCAAAGCCAGATGGTGGCTTCCGGCTGGATCGCTATCCCCGACACCCTGTCGCTGGACGAGGAGCACGCCGCGCGGATCTTCGAAGCGGTTGGAGCCTGGAATCAGGTGAAGGTCGATTCATGCGCCGCATAGCCCGCCCCCAGCAACGTAAACGTCAAACCTGGCTCGCACTGCCGGCCAGCGGAATAGAAGAGGTAGGCCATGGCAGCCGAACAGAAGGAACGCACGGCCAAGCTTGCCGAAAAGCGGCAGGAACTGGGCGAGCAGGAATTGCGGCACACGGTACCGTACGGCACCCGGCAGATGCTCGACGAGTTGATGCGCTGGCATGAGATCGAGGAAGTCAGCGAGGCGATGCAGCTACTGGTGCTGAATGGCCGAGCCGAGGATCTGCCACCGGCGCCACCGAAGGTCAAAGGGACGTCCGATATCATCCGTCACTACTTCCGCCCGGGAATGCGTGACCGGTTGTCATCGCTCACCGCCGAACTGGGCGAGTCGAAAGACCGGGCTACCATCTGGCGACTGATCGCACACGCCCACTCGCTCGGCGCCGATGAATCCGCAAGCTACTTCAAAATTAAGCGCCACGTTTTAGATGTATCCGAAAACGTGGCGCACAAATTACGGCAAGCAGGCTTTGCCGAATCGCTCAAAATGAATGCAGAAGACGAAGGCGACAACGACTGAAAACTCTAACATTTCGCTGCATGTAACCAAAAGGCACACAGCCAGTTTGGAGTGCTAAAAATCAAGACGGGTAGAAATACCAAGTTACACCAATCACACCTGCCAGCAATACAAATGCAGAGGACCACTTCAGAATCTGGAAGGACTTTTCCCCTCTTTTCACGCGCTGCCACTCAGTTTTCAAAACCAATTGAGTTTCTGCGACTACCCCCTCAATCAGGGATTCAGTTTGCTTTTTGCTGAGACCTTCCCCTTGGCTCATAGTATCTAAAACCGCGAGGAGACGAGCGTGTTCTTTAACATTAAGCCGCAGTCTAATCCTCGTTATCAGGTTCGCCATGTCAACAAAGCTATCTTTACTGGACACTAGAAATTCATAAGCATGACTTTCGCCCTTCGCTTTAACGGAATCAGCAAAGCTGAGCATTGCATACATAATCCCTGCTAGCTTTGAAACATCATTTCGTAGCGAGTCGATCCATGACTGACGGAACTCCGATGTCTTCTGATCTTTAGTCAAAATAGCTACAGACAGTGAAATTGCACCAGCGATTACAGCAACCACCACGGCGCCTACTAACGGGATTAAAGCCTCTTCTTTTAACATGCGCGCTCTCCATTTTTTTACATCATCGCATTTTCGAGCAAAGCAACCTACCGCCCGCCGACTCACTGAGGGCGAAATCTGACTGGAGATAATCCATGAGCAAGCCAAAACTCGATCCGGCATCACGCAAGGTGCTGGCCTACTCCGTAGAGACCAACGACCCCGAAGAATCCAACATCCAGTTCGCCACCTCGAACGCGGCAGCTCGACGTCAGGGTGCGGACGAGATTGGCACTGACTTCGGCGCAGTATCATGCCGACGAGCGCATTGGGCCGACCAGTATGCGGGCCAGCGCATTATCCCGGCGAAGGCTTACATCGACGCCGGCTGGTGGTTCGGCTGTAATCATTGCGGCGCCAGGTGCGACAGTGATACCAGCTATTGGGATGAAGAGAGCGAAGCCGATATTGCACTGAACCTGGTGTTCGATGGTCGAGTGGTCTACTGCTCTGCGGACTGCAAGACCGGGCACGAAGCCGAGGTCACGGCCCGCAATGCCAGATTTGAAGAATTCAAGATTCGGGTAGCAGCGGAGCGCCCAGGTGTCACTTTCACCGAGTTCACCGGTGGTTATCCATGGTGCGGCAACAAAGGGCTATTCACTTTCCCCGGAGCCCAGTACGGCGGCTCGGTCACTGACACGGAAGAAGGCGAGGAACTGAAGTGGTACGTAGCCCAAGGCGATAAAGCAGCCTGGGACTACTTCATCGCTGAGCATGAATCAGTCTGATCCAGCTTCATAAATTGCAATGGCCCAGAAAGTCTAAGCTAGCGATCTTCCGCCCAGACGGACTCACAAGGAGAAAATGTCTCCTGGGTCCTGCGCCATTGGCAGGAACATGTCTCGCAGGTGTAGAACGAAATATCCTTGCCGATCATGCTTCGCTCTCCCGTTTTATAAAAGCCGTTGGCATTGGACCCGTCGTCAATCTTGTGCATTACCTCTTCACAGCACTCTTTGATAAACATCGCGTTCCTCCTTGATCCGGCTCCATGCCGGTCATCCGTAATACTCCAGCCATCACCGCATTACCGTTGCGGTAAAGAGTGATGCTTACCTGAAAAAACACGATACTCAGCTCGGGGTTTCGCTTACGACTACCCATCTCATTTTGTATGGATAGTGGTCGTCGCCGTAGCTGCACTGCAAGGAACGATCTTCTGTGGGTTGAAGAGTGAAGTGTTTAAAGGTTTCTGTTGGCTTTCCCCCGCCCCATGGGTTGAAGATCTCTTTTACGACGACCTTATATGCCCGTTTGGCATCGCTGTTTATCAGATGTGCAATTTGGCCGGCTGAGGCGAAACCGCAGCGTTCATTGTATCTGACCGTTACGACAGGATCCGCAAATGCTGGGCCAGACAAAATCAGTGCGACGAAAAAACCTATCCAAATCCTTACTCGCATAGACACCTCGCGCATTCGTGCTAGCCCGATGCCAGCTCTAAGGTTATAGACCACCAAAACCAAATTGCCACCACCGGACAGCGGAGGGCGGCGCCTACCTGAGGCAAAAGCAATGCCCGTACTTCACAGCGCAATCCACAAGATCGACAAAAAGCCAGACGGCACCCCGGCCGTTCTGTTCCTCAGCGGCGCCGAGCAAGTAGAGAGCCAAGCCCGTGACGATCTGATGCACCAGTTCAACGAAAGCTACAACGGCGCTACCGGCAAGGGCTGGGGCTTCTTCCATGCCGAATCAGGTGCCTTCCCACTAAGCGGCTGGCTCGGTAAGTACCTGGCAGGAGTCAGTGACTTTTTCAAGTTCAGCACCATCGCCGTCGAGCACCTGGTCAAGCTCATGGAGGAGTCGAACCTGGCCACGGGCGGGCACGCCCTCTTCTGTCACTACCAGCAAGGCCTGAACGATTACCTGGTCATCGCCCTGTTGCAGGAAACCGAAGCGGTGACCATGACCGAAGAGCTGGCCCTGATGACGGTGAAGCGCCTGGACCTGGACCACGTACGCCTGGCCGCTCGCATCAACATCAGCGAATGGCAGACCAACCGCCAGTCGAAACAGTACATCTCGTACCTGAAGGGCAAGCAAGGCCGGAAGCTAAACGATTATTTCCGCGACTTCATCGGTTGCCAGGAAGGCGTAGACGGCCCGGGAGAAACCCGGACGCTGCTGAAGGCGTTCAGCGACTTTGTTGAAAGCGAGGATCTGCCAGAAGAGTCGGCACGCGAGAAGACGCACACGCTGGTGAGCTACTCCATGGCACAGGCCAAGATGGGCGAGCCAATCGCCCTTGATGAGCTGTCGGGTCTGATAGACGAAAACCAGCCGCGAAGTTTCTACGACTTCATCAAGGCGAAGGACTACGGGCTTTCTGAAACCCTGCCGCCGGATAAAAAGACGCTCAACAAATTCCGGCGATTCACCGGCCGGGCCGAGGGGATGTCGATCAGCTTCGAGGCGTACCTGCTCGGCGACAAGATCAAGTTTGACGAAGAAGGAGGCACGCTTACGCTCCGGGGCCTGCCTACTCAACTCACCGAGCAGCTCAAGCGCGCATCAGCCTGATATCGCTCGCGGCGGCGCTTACCTGGAAGAGCTTTCGAAGCTACCTGGCAGAAACGGGGATCCGCCGCGGCCCTTCTTTTTCTTTCGAGTCCTCCCTCTCTTGGCACCTAGAGCTTTTTTCATCGCAGCCTTCGCAGCTTCGTCTGAAGTCAGCTCTATGCCATCGGCAGCAGCTTGTGACTTTGCTGAATCGAGAACATTGATAAATCGTTGGGTTCGTTTATCGAATGCCATTTCCACTCCTGATCCGGCTCCATGCCGGTCACCCGTAATACCCCATATCAACGAATCACGCCAGCCGGCGAGGCAGGCGCACGCTTGGAGATAAGCCATGAGCACCTTTGCAGTGTTTGGAATGACCCTCGATGTCGCCAAGACAGAGGCCCGCAAGAAGACGGCTGGCACCAGGAAGAACGCCAAGGCTCCTGGCGGCGTCGAGCCGATACCGGAAGCCGAGTGGCTGGAGCTGGTCGCCAAGCGCACCGAGAAGATCATGGGGGGGGTACGGTCCGCCAGCTCTCACCGCTCTTCGATGCCCCGCAGTACGCCGAGCAGTTCATTGAGTTGGCACGCAAGACGCTGAGATGCCGAGACATGCAGATCAGGGCCAAGGCGGTGCTGGTGGACGCCAAAGGAAAGCCGATCATCAACCCGAAGACGAAGGCTCCCCGCGTTGGGTTTTCGGAATGGCCGCCGAAGCAGGACTCACAAGCAGCCTAATTTAGTGATGTATGCAAGTATTCTCTACCGATTAAAATCGGATGAAATTTGATTACTTTTTCCCTGCGGTTAGAAGACCAAGAAAAACACCCAGGCATAACTTAGCCGCATCAAAAAACCACACGCTTGAAGCATTCACCGCCCCCTTATCAGGTATTAGACACACCACACCAGCGACCGCAAACACCACCATAACAATCACGACAACAACAGCTATCCAATTATCTGCCAACTTAATCGATAGATACTCCTTCACGGTAGCCTCGGCGCCACTCCCAGAAGAAGTTGTTTTACGAGACTGAGCATATGTATTCCAGTCTTTCATTCTAAAAACCCCACCCAGCAGGAGCTTCATAGAACGAATAGAAAAGTAAATAGCTGGGTGCCTGCGGGTGGCGTTCAAGATGAAATATCATTTGAAGCTCAATATTATTTACGCCAACAATACTTACTGGCTCTGGAATACCACTTCTTCCGCTGCGAATGCTATTAAAAAAACTCACAGCTACGGAATTATTAACAATTTCGTTCACCTCGACTGTTAGAGGCGGCTTAGAAGAATCATCCAAGAGCATAAAATCAACCACTAAAGGCATCGGGATATCTGGAACGTTTATTTCAAACTGTACAGATGAGCCCTCCAGGCCAAGGATTACTCCATGAGACACAAGCTTTTTACCCGTCGGAGATCCGATACAACTAACTGAGAACATATTAATCACTGACTCCACTGGAAATTGACAATTTGAGCACAGGCTTCTCTGTTTATCCATACCTGCACCTTTCGGTGGTCGATGACAAAAAGGCAATACCTGCTTCGCAAAGTGAAATCCGTGTAATTCAATAGCTCACGGCTCATCCTCAATAAAAACAAATCATGCGTCCCACTCCACCGCCAGGGGATGGCCAGACCGGAACTCACCATGCCCGCAGAAAACCTATAGGCCTGCCCCAGCAATCAACCGGGCCCAGACCTCACGCCCAGCACCCTGTGCCAGGCCACGGTCAACATAGGTTCGGTCACCGGCAACAACCGGCACCACCGCCTCGCCACCGCGCTTCACCTCGACGTTGATTCGCCAGGTCTCCCGGCCTTCCTCGTCCTTGTCGCACTCCATGTAGTTCCAAACCTGAAAGCCTTCGATCTCATCGTAAATATCGTGCTTGGTCATGGTCCTGCCCATTTAGAGGAAGGGGCCATCGTAGCACTACACCGCCCGGGCATGGCCCGGCAAGGACTCTCCATGCCTACAGAAAACAAAACCATCGGCCAGCAGCGCCTGGATCGGATCATCGCTGCAAACGAATACCTCAGGGTGATCGCCAACTGCGGCCGCTGCTTCTTTCGTAACAAGGGCGCCGGGCACGATGCATATCTCGCTCTCAATGGCCGCCGCAATATCGTCTGGCTGTTCGATGACTACACCGGGGCGCGCATCAATGTTACGAGGGAAGGCCCGTGGGATGGCTTCTCGCACGGCGGCACACTGAAGAGCCTGGTCGGGTCTATCGGTTCGTTCGTACTCAGCGGGAAGATGATGCGCTACGGGTATTTCCAGCCACTGATGGATAACGGCTTCGAGAATCCATGGGGCTATGGCGACGACATCTTGATTGTTCGGGACGAAGGCGTGCGCCTGGGCTTGATCCGCAAGCCGGAAGAGCAAAAGGAGGCCGCATGAAACGCATCTACCTCAGCGGGCCCATGAGCGGCTTGCCAGGCCTGAACTTCCCCCCCTTTCACAGCATGACCGCCAGCCTGCGCGCCAACGGCCACACCGTCACCAACCCCGCCGAGATCAACCCAGACGGCGGCACCTGGAACGACTGCATGCGCCGTGACATTGCCGCCCTGATGGACTGCGACACCGTGGCCACCCTGCCCGGCTGGGAGCATTCAAAGGGTGCCCGCCTGGAAGTCCTGATCGCCGAACGCCTCGGCATGACGGTTGTGAATGCCCAAGACCTGGTATCGACGGAGATTGCATAAGACGTGACATAAAAACGCCGCAAGGATTTAAATTCCTTGCGGCGTGATTTGTTGATTGCCTTTGAATACTTTTGTTACGCGGAAAAGTAGTCAATTACTTCGGCAACTGTTTCTTTTGTCAAAACCGACTTATTAGGTCCAGAGCCTTTTTGGGTGCATTCAAACTTATAACTCGCTAATTTCGCGTTTTTCGCCTCTTCATTTAGGAGGCGAAGATCTTCTTCTAAGAGCCGAGTCGCATCACCGCTGCGCACTAAAGGCCTTTCGGGCATACCAGTGAAACGTGGAAGAATTCGAACATCGTTTTTCTTGCTGTCAATCAATACGTCAAACCCATGATAGACGCCCATATAGCGCTCTTCAGGCCCAGGCAAGACAAGTGCTATTTTTAAGTCTTTGTATTGACCCTCTGCACCGGCGGATGTTTTGGTAACTATGAAATCATTAACCTCTAAGTAGCTCCGAAAGTTACTCAGCACTTCTTCATTGATTTGATTTCGAAAAGCTTCGTGCAATTCTCCAACCTTTTTAGCAGCAGCGTCCACTTGCTCCCGCACTTCAGCCAATTTTTTTGCTTGCTGTAACGACATGCTCTGTTCTCCGTGATGAACGCGCGCCAATCATGATGGCTATCTGATTCTGCACCATTCCTTGACCCAAACCAACCTAACAGCCTGCCGGTGAGCGGCGGGCGAGGCATTCGTATGTCCGACTTTCAAACGGAAACCATGCCCGTAGCACGCAAGCAGCACAAATGCTGTGAATGCTACAGCCCGATCCAGCCCGGCCAGCAGTACCAGCTCATCACTGGGCGCTGGGATGGCGACATGTCCACCTTCAAGACCTGCCCATCCTGTTTGTCTGCTCGCAATTGGGCGACAGTTCAGCCTGAGTGGATGGGAGATGGTGAACACCTCTACTACTTCGGTCAGTTGGAAGAGGACTTGTCGTACACGGCACCAGAGATTCCTCCTGGTGACGGTCGGCGATTCAAGGCGTACCGGTTGCAGCTGCAAATCACTCGGCGGCGTATGGCCGCATCAGACGCCCGCAAGGCGGCTTAACCATAACCCACCTTCTGCCGCCCAGCGCGGCAAGAACACCCCATGTTCGCTATGAAACTCACCCTGATACTGCTGGGCGCTTTTCTGTACCTGGTAGGAACCATCGGATGGTTCGGCTGGCTCGGGCTCGACCTGCTGGAAACCGGCACCACTGAGGCACTGCTCTACGCCTTCACCGGCACATGCGCCTGGCTGCTGATCAGCTTCGGCCTGGCAATTCAAATCATCAAGACGGCACGTCCCGCGAGCTTTCTCGACAAACCAGAGGCATAGAGGTGCACGCCATGGAAATGCAAAGCGAAACCCTTGCCGAAGAAGAAATCGCGGCAATCACTGGATATATGATCCCGTCACGCCAAATTGCGTGGCTCAACCTGAATGGATGGAAGTACGTGCTGACCCGGGCGCGCCGGCCGGTAGTGGGCCGGGTATACGCCCGGATGAAGCTGGCAGGCGTAAAACCTTCAGCAGAAAACGTTGCGGCCGAAGCCTGGTCGTTGGACTTGTCACGGGTAGGATAAAACGATGCGAGCGAAAAAGGCGGCAAACAGGGACCTGCCGCCGCGAATGATTCGGCGCGTACGCACGCTGAAAGGTGGTAAAGAATGGGTGGGCTACTACTACGACGGAAGGAATGAAGACGGGAAGCGGGTGGAAATCCCGCTCGGGGGTGATTTGGATATCGCCAAGGCTGAATGGGCAAAGCTTGATTGCAAGCCGGTACCGAAGAAGAACGCCCTACTGACCCAGGTGTTTGATCGTTACGAGCGGGAGATCATCCCAGGCAAGAAGCCCAAGACGCAAAGCGACAACCTGCTGAGCCTTAAACAGCTTCGCAAGGCTTTCAACGACGCTCCCATTGATGCGGTTTCGCCACAGATCATCGCGCAGTACCGGGACAGCCGGACCGCCAAGGTTCGAGCCAATAGGGAGATATCCCTGCTATCCCACATCTACAACATTGCGCGGGAGTGGGGACTCACCGAAAACAACCCCGCCGCCGGCGTGCGCAAGAACAAAGAGGTGCCGCGCGACTTCTACGCCACCGAGGAAATTTGGGGCGCCGTGTATGCAGTCGCAGCCTCGGAACTACGTGACGCTATGGACCTGGCCTACCTGACTGCTCAGCGCCCGGCGGATACGCTGTCCATGCGGGAGGCGGACGCCGTGAACGAATTCCTGCAGGTGTCCCAGGGAAAGACATCGAAGAAACTACGCATTCGCCTAACCGCTGCCGGCGCACTCAATGATCTGGGCGCCTTGGTTGCAAGGCTGATAGAGCAAAGACGCTCCCGGGGCGTACGAAACCCTTACCTGATAATCACCGAAGACGGCAGGCAGGTGACTAAGCACATGCTCCGGCTACGCTTTGACGATGCTCGCGACAAAGCAATCGCCATCGCCAGAGAGGCAGGCGACGGTGTTCTTGCATCTAGTATTCGGCAGTTTCAGTTCCGTGACATCCGCCCGAAAGCTGCCAGTGAGATTCTGGACCTGGGCGATGCCAGCCGCCTGTTGGGGCATACGGACAAGCGGATAACCGAGACGGTTTACCGTCGTGTTGGGGAGATTGTGAAGCCGACGCGCTGACCGCGGTCAGCACTAGGTTGCGGAAACTGCCGGAAATGATGCGGAAACGATCAGGCTGTAGAGATTTTTCTGAGACGAACCCCAGAAACGCAAAAGCCCCGCTTTCGCGAGGCTTTCGTGTAAATCTTGGCGGGAAACCAGGGATTCGAACCCTGGAGACGCTATTAACGTCCGCCGGTTTTCAAGACCGGTGCATTCAACCACTCTGCCAATTTCCCTTGTGCATCACAGGATTATAGTAGCTCATCCCATGTCAGCGGGCGCCATAATACCCGAATGAAACACACTGTCAAACTCTCTGCATCGCTTGTTACAGAGCGTCTGTTATGATCTTTGCGACTGAACGTTTCAAAACTGAAGGAGTGTCGCCATGCGCGAACAGAATTACGCAGTGAATGGCAACGCGCAGGCTGAGCAGCTTGAAGTCAGCCGCGTGTTGCGCAACACCTACGGCTTGCTCGCCCTTACCCTCGCATTCAGCGGCGTGATGGCGTACGTGGCCCAGCAGATGCGCGTCGGTTACCCGAATATCTTTGTCGTATTGATCGGCTTCTATGGTCTGTTCTTCCTGACCAACAAGCTGCGCGACTCGGCCTGGGGCCTGGTGTCGGCGTTTGCCTTGACCGGTTTCATGGGTTTTATCCTCGGCCCGATCCTCAACCGTTACCTGGGCATGGCCGGCGGTGCGGAAGTGGTCAGCTCGGCGTTTGCCATGACGGCCCTGGTGTTTGGTGGTCTGTCGGCCTACGTGCTGATCAGCCGTAAGGACATGAGCTTCCTGGGTGGCTTCATCACCGCAGGCTTCTTCGTGTTGCTGGCGGCCGTGGTGGCCAGCATGTTCTTCCAGATCAGCGGCCTGCAACTGGCGATCAGCGCGGGTTTTGTGCTGTTTTCCTCGGTGTGCATCCTGTTCCAGACCAGCGCCATCATCCACGGCGGTGAGCGTAACTACATCATGGCGACCATCAGCCTGTATGTGTCGATCTACAACCTGTTCATCAGCCTGTTGCAGATCTTCGGCATCATGAGCCGCGATGACTGATCAATCGCAGCAATAAAAAATGCCCCGTATCGCGAGATACGGGGCATTTTCATTTCCAGGCCCGATAAAGCTCAGTACTGATTGGGTTCCATTTCCAGCTCGACCTTGAAGCGCTTGAAGATATCTTGCTGGATGCGTAGCGCCAGCTGGGCAATCTCCTGCCCGGTGGCCGTGCCGTAGTTGACCAGCACCAGCGCTTGCAGCTTGTGCACGCCTGCATCGCCCTCCCGGAAGCCCTTCCAACCAGCCTTGTCGATCAGCCAGCCGGCGGCGAGTTTCATCTGGCCGTCGGCCTGGGGGTAGGCCACCAAGTCCGGATACTGGCTTTGCAGCTCAACAGCCAAGGCTTGGGGTACCAGCGGATTCTTGAAGAAGCTGCCGGCATTGCCCAGCTCTGCCGGGTCTGGCAGTTTCTCGCGGCGAATGCTGCAGATCGCGCGGCTCACATCGCTTGGCGTGGCCTCGGTGATTCCCTGCGCGACCAGGCGCTGTTGCACCGGGCCGTAGTCGAGTTTCAGGTGGGTGGCGCGGCTAAGGGCAAAGCGTACCCGCAGGATCAGCCAGCGCCCGACTTCGTGCTTGAACAGGCTGTCACGGTAAGCAAAGTTGCATTCGTCCAGGCTGAAGTCCCGCAGTTCGCCCGTCTGACGATCCAGGGCGGTGAGGCCGGCGAAAACATCCTTGATCTCTACGCCATAGGCACCGATGTTCTGCATCGGCGCGGCACCGACAGTGCCGGGGATCAGGCTGAGGTTTTCCAGGCCGCAGAAGCCGTGCTCAAGCGTCCACAGCACAAACGGATGCCAGGCTTCGCCCGCTTCGGCTTCGACCACCACCCGCGTGCCATCGTCGCTCAGCACGCGAATGCCTTGGGTCGCCATACGCAACACCAACGCCGGAATATCCTGGGTCAACAGCAAATTGCTGCCGCCACCGATCACCAGCAACGGCACCGTGTGTGCGGCGGCATAGGCAATGGCCTCGCGCACGTCAGCATCACTGTGGGCCTCGGCAAATAATCGCGCACTCACATCAATGCCAAAGCTGTTGAATGGCTTGAGCGATACCTGCGCACGCACTTGCAAGGTCATAACCGCCCCTTCAATTCGATCACCAATAAATCACAGGCGCGTTCGATCAGGTCCAGGACCCGTTCGAAACCTTGCTCACCTTCATAGTAAGGGTCTGGCACCTCGTCCACTTCGCCATCAAAGCGACGCAGGAACAAATCCAGCTCCGCCTTACCCTGCCCTGGCTGCACGGCTTTGAGGTTGCGCAGGTTGCTGTGGTCCATGGCCAAGATCAGGTCATAGCGGGCAAAGTCCGCGCGGGAAACCTGCTGGGCACGCTGGCTCGACAAATCATAACCTCGCACCAGCGCCGCACGTTGACTGCGCTGGTCCGGCGGGTTGCCGACATGCCATTCCCCGGTACCGGCAGACGCCACCTCAACCTGGCCAGCCAAGCCGGCTTCGCGCAACTTATGACGCAAGATGCCTTCAGCGGTTGGCGAGCGGCAGATATTGCCCAGGCAAACAAACAGAACTTCCATCAGGCGCCCAGCAGGCGACGGACGCGTTCGAGGTCTTCCTGGGTGTCGACGCCGGCTGGCGGCGCTTCCAACGCATCGCCCACGTGGATACGCACGCCATGCCAAAGGGCACGCAGTTGCTCCAGAGATTCGGTGTTCTCCAGCCAGCACGGGCCCCAACTGACGAAGTCGTGCAGGAAACCGGCGCGGTAGGCATAAATGCCGATATGGCGGCGATACGGCACACCTTCCGGCAACACGTCAGGGCGCTTGGCGAAGGCATCCCGCGCCCAGGGCAACACCGAACGGCTGAACGTCAAGGCCAGTCCGTTGATATCGCTGACCACCTTCACCACGTTCGGGTTGAACAGGGTTTCAAGGTCTTTGATCGGCTCGGCCAGGGTCGCCATGCGCGCTTGCGCATCGGCGGCCAGGTTGGCTGCGACCTGGTCAATGATGCTTGGCGGGATCAACGGCTCGTCACCCTGCACGTTCACCACGATAGCGTCGGGGGCCAGGCCAAGCTTGGTCGCCACTTCGGCCAGGCGGTCAGTGCCGGAATTATGGTCTTCGCGGGTCAGTACCGCTTCGGCCCCAAAGCCTTTGCACGCCTCGACAATACGCGCGTCATCGGTGGCTACCACCACGCGCTCCGCGCTGCTTTTGCAGGCTTGCTCCCAGACCAGCTGGACCATCGGCTTGTCGCCGATCATTTGCAACGGCTTGCCCGGCAGGCGGGTCGAGGCATAGCGCGAGGGAATGACAACGGTAAAGGCGGTGGTCATTTATCCAGACGCTCATCGGTGGTCAGAGTACGGGCTTCGCTTTCGAGCATGACCGGGATGCCGTCTCGGATAGGGTAAGCCAGGCCGGCACCTTTGCTGATCAGCTCGGTTTTGTCAGCGCTGAGCTTGAGCGGGCCTTTGCAGATCGGGCAAGCGAGGATATCGAGCAGTTTGGTGTCCATGAGTGTTTCCTGGAAAGAAGCGTTTTAAGGCAAGAGACGGTTGGGCAGCAGACGCATCAGCTGCGTGTCGAACCAGGCGACGAACGCCGGCGACGGTAGCGCATCCACCGCAAGGTACCACCAGTCGGGCTGGGCAAAGGCGCGGCACTTCACCGCGTCCTTTTCGGTCATGACCAGCGGCAATGACGGGGTAAAATTCAAGACCTCGGCGCTGTAGGGCGCATGGTCGGCAAAAGCATGGGGTAGCGGCTGCCAGTGTAGCGTTTCAAGGGTATTGAAGAAACGTTGCGGGTTACCTATGCCGGCCACCGCATGCACCTGCTGGTCCTGCGGAAAATAGTTGACCGGCTGGCGCTCGCCGCTGTGCAGGTTGACCAGCGCTGTGGGCTGCAGGCGGAAGGCAAAACCCTCTTCACGGTCCGAAACGGCACCGTTATAGAGCACCGCGTCCACACTGTGCAGGCGCTCCACCGGTTCGCGCAACGGCCCGGCTGGCAGGCAGCGGCGGTTACCGAGGCCGCGGGCGGCATCAATCAGCACCAGTTCAAGATCGCGGGCCAGGCGGTAGTGCTGCAGGCCGTCATCGGAGAGGATCAGGTCCAGGGGCTCACTGGCCAGCAGGGCCTTTAACGCGCGACTGCGATCGGGGTCGATCATCAACGGGACGCCGCTGCGCTGCACGATCAGCAAGGGTTCATCACCGGCCCACTCGGCACTGTGGCCGGCCTCGACCCGCCACGGCAACTGCGGCGGCTTGGCACCGTAGCCTCGACTGACCACGCCCACGCGCAAACCGCTGCGGCGGCAGTGCTCGATCAACCAAAGGATCAACGGCGTTTTGCCGGTGCCTCCCACAGTGATATTGCCCACCACGACCACGGGCACCGGCGCTTGATAAATCTCGCCCTCGCCCGCCACGAAGCGCGCACGCTTACGTTGCACCACGCGCCGATACAGCGATTCCAGCGGCCGCAACACCACCAGTGCCGGGTGGCCCTCGTACCAGGCCTTGAGTAAACGATCGGACATGGCCATCAGGGCGGGCTCGCCGCCTCGACGGTGGTCATGCGCAAATGGCTGAAACCGAGCTTGCCGGCAGCGTCCATGGCGGTGATCACAGCTTGATGCGGGGTCTTGCCATCGGCGCTGATGGACAGCGGCAACTGGGTGTCGCCGCCGGACTCCTTCTGCAAGGCCTCCATCAAGCTGGCAAGGTCGTTTTTCTCCAGCAACTGGTTATTCACCGAAAACACCCCTTCGGCGCTGATGGCGATGTCCAGTTGCTTGACCTGCTGGTCTTCGGCAGGCGAGCCGCTTACCGCTTCAGGCAAGTCGACACGCAGCTGGGTTTCGCGGGTGAAGGTGGTGGTCACGACAAAGAACAGCAGCAGGATAAACACCACGTCGATCAACGACGCGAGGTTGATATCGACATTTTCCCGTTGCTTGCGGCGAAATTTCACGCTTTGCCCTCGACCAGGTCTACATCACGGTCGCCCTGCACCACCTCTACCAGCTTGATGGCTTCCTGTTCCATGCCGACCACCAGTTCATCAATGCGCCGCTGCAGGAAACGGTGGAAGAACACCGAAGGGATACCCACCATCAAGCCCGCGGCGGTGGTGATCAATGCCTTGGAAATGCCCCCCGCCAGTACCGACGCGTTGGTGGTCATGCCCGAGCCCGTGAACGCGCTGAAGATATCGATCATGCCCAATACCGTGCCGAGCAAACCCAGCAACGGCGCCATGGCGGCGATGGTGCCAAGGGCGTTGATGTAGCGTTCCAGTTCATGGATAACCCGGGCGGCCGCCTCTTCGATGCACTCCTTCATGATCTCGCGACCATGCTTGGAATTGGCCAGGCCGGCGGCGAGGATTTCACCCAGTGGCGAATTGGCACGCAGCTCCTTGAGCTTCTGCTTGTCGAGCTGCTTGTTCTTGATCCAGCCCCAGACTTGCCCCAGCAAGTGCTCGGGGGTGACGCGACTGGCGCGCAGGGTCCACAGGCGTTCGGCGACGATGCCGAGTGCGACGATGGAGCTCAGAATGATCGGCAACATCATCCAGCCGCCGGATTTGACCAATTCCCACACAGTGAATGTCCCCTCGAAAAAGTGCGCCACTTTACCATATAGGTTCGGCAGCGGGGTTCACCGGCTACAGGCCCGCCTGTCGCGGTTCGAGTCCTTGGTAACGTGTGATTACGGTAATGGTTCGCGCCAGAAACGACGTTGACTGCGCGCAACGATCGGAGGCTGAAACGCCCCCAGGCGCAGGCGCACGCCCCCCTGTTCGGCACTGTCGTACACCCGGCTGCCCAGCGCTTGGTAGCGTTCCAGGACCTGCGGATGAGGATGGCCGAACGCATTGCTGCGCCCGCGGGAAATCAACACCGAGGTGGGCGCCAACCGCTGCACGAAAGGCCAGGACGACGAACTGCGACTGCCATGGTGCGGGGCTTGCAGCCAGTGGGTCGGAACCGCCAGCGGGGAAGCCAGAAACGCCTGTTCGGCGGCGCGATCTATGTCGCCGGTGAGCAGCAGGCGCTCGCCACTGGCCTGGACTTGCAGCACGCACGACCTCGGATTGCCCTCAAGCCCACCCACCCACTGCCACAGTTCAAACGACACGCCGTCCCATTCCCATCGCTCGCCGCTGGTACAGGGCCGGGTGGCGAGAAAGGCGGGCAAGCCCTCGGTTTCGCCGCCCACCACGCGTTTGACGGGCAGCCCCCGAGCCACCGCCGCCGCACCACCGGCGTGATCGGCGTCGGCATGGCTGAGCAGCATCATGTCCAACTGCCCTACCCCGAGTTTTTTCAACGACGGCAACACGACGCGCGCGCCGAGGTCGACAGGCCCCGACCGCGGCCCGGCATCGTAGAGCAATGTGTGATGACGGGTGCGCAGGATCAGTGCCTGCCCCTGGCCGACATCCAGTTGTAGCACCTCGACCTGTCCGTGAGGCACCCACTCCTTGGGCGCAAAAACGGCCATCAACAGCATGGGCCAGCCCAACACCCGGAACGGTAGCCCGTTGGGCAGCAGCAACATCACCGCGCCTGTCAGGCTGACCAGCCAATACCCCAACGGCACTTCGGCCGGCACCCAGGCCGGCAATTGCCCGGCCAGCAGCGCCAGGCCCTTGAACAATCCGTCCAGCGCGCCGCCGGCCAGCCACAGCACACCCTCACCCGCCAGCGGCACCCACAACAACGCCGTGCCTAGCAGCGCCAAGGGCAGCACCACCAGGCTGATCCACGGCACGGCAAACAGATTGGCCACCGGTGCGCTGAGACTGATGGGCAACCCCAACACCAGTAACACCGGAAACAAACCGATGGCAATCAACCACTGGGGCCGGGTCCACGCCTGCCAGACGCTCCACGGTCCCAGGCGCCCGCCGAACGCTAGCAACAACACCGCGCCCGCCGCAAACGACAACCACAACCCTACCTGCAGGCTGGCCAAGGGCTCCAGCACCAGCACGCCGTTCAGCGCCAACAGCAACGGCCACCACAGTCCCAAATGGCGGAAACGCAGACGCCACAGCAACACCAGGCCGACCATCACACAAGCCCGCTGCACCGGCACGCCAAACCCTGCCAGCAGCCCATAACCCAACGCCGCGCCAAATGCCAGACCGCACGCCCACGGCAGCCACGGCCAGGTTCGGGGCCAGCAACCATAGCGCGCCAGCATCGCGACCAAGCCGTAGATCAACCCCGCCAGCAAGCCGATGTGCTGCCCGGAAATCACCAGCAGATGCACCGTGCCCGTGTCCTGCAACACCTGCCAATCCTCAGGCGCCAGGCCGGAACCGTCGCCCAATACCAACGCCGCCAAGCCCGCCTCACGGCCTTGGGCATCCACCGCCATCAGGCGCTGGCGAACAGCATCGCGCCAGGCATTGCGGGCCGGTGCGAGACGCTCACCGTCTTTTACCGTTGCAGTGGCACCGATACGCTGGGCCAGTAGCCAGGCTTCATGGTCGACACCATGGAAATTGAGCAGGCCCGCAGGCCGCTTGAGTGTCAACGCCAGGCGCCAGCGTTCGCCGCTGTTCACCGCTGGCCCGCCGTGCCAGGACACGCGGATACGTTTGGGCAGCCGAACCTTGCGCGACCGGCCGTCGGCCAGTTCAAAGCGCACGCCCGTACCAGTCTGCTGGGGCAAGCCGACGACACGCCCCTCCACCCAACGAGTCTGCCCGTCCAAGGCCGGCTGCAGTCGATCATCCAGCGCCCGCTGCGCGCTGAGACAGGCCCAACTCAAGCCCACCAAAAAGAACGCCACGGGATAGGACCGAAAAGGCAGCAGCATCAAGGCCAGCACCAGCATGGCTAATAACCCGGTGCCAGGCGGCAGCGCCGGCAACCAACGCAACGCCAGCAACCCCAGCGCCAACGCCAACATCCCTGTCTTCATGGATCATCCTTTTGCAGTGATCCACTCAGTCTTAGCCGGCTGAACGACAGCGCCTATGATGTTTTGTCACAAAGTCTGAATTTTCTGTTTATAGAATCCGGGCATACTTGCCCCTCGAATTGACCTGGACCCCTTATGCCCCGGCGCTTATTCAAACGGTACATGCCCGACCCCAGCAGTATCAGGGAACACAAGTCATTACAGTTTCTTGGCACGCTGCTGCATGACCCGAACCTCTGGCACCTGAACCGGCACTCAGTGGCGCGCGCCATGGCGGTGGGTTTATTTGCGGCGTTTATCCCGATTCCGTTGCAGATGTTGCTCGCCGCGGTCCTGGCGATCTCGGTGCGCGGCAATATGCCTATCGCCATCAGCCTGGTGTGGTTGACCAACCCCGTCACCATGCCGGTGGTGTTCATCTGCACCTATATGACCGGCGCCTGGTTAATGAATGTGCCACCACGAAGCTTGCCCGATAACCTTACGTGGGAATGGATCAGCGGCCAGTTGAGCACACTCTGGCAGCCGTTCCTGCTGGGTTCGGTGGTATTGGGGGTGGTATTGGGCGCCTTGGCCTACTGCCTGACCATGGCGTACTGGCGCTGGTGGGTGGCGCACCAGTGGAAAAAACGCAAACTGCGTAGGCGCTGAGCGCTAACGGGCCAGCAAGTGCAAATGCACCCGCAGGCCCTGCCCTGTATTTTCCGCCCATAAGCGACCGCCCTGGCGCTGCACGGCGTTGCGGGCAATGCTCAGGCCCAGGCCGAAACCGCCATCGCCGGGCCGTGAACCGTCCAGGCGGGTAAAGGGCGCGAAGATGCGCTCCAAGTCACCATCGGCGATCCCTGCGCCCTGATCCTGCAACCAGATATGCCAATAATCCCCCTCCCGACAGCCGTCCAGTTGCACGCAGCCGCCCTCGGGCGAGTGGCGTATGGCGTTGCGCAGGATATTTTCCAGGGCCTGGGCCAGTGCATTGAGGTTGCCGCGCACCCAACTGTCCGCCGGTAACAGGCACGGCAAGCGCGATGCGGGCCAACCGCTTTCAAAACACGCATTCTCGCGCAATATGTCCCATAACGCCTGGAGCTGAATGTCTTCCTGGGGCAGCGGCGTTGTTTCGCTGTCGAGCCAGGCCAGTTGCAGGCTGTCTTCCACCAGGCGCTGCATGGCGTCGATTTCCCGACCCAGGCGCTCGCGCAGCTTGGCCAGGTCTTGCTCGCTGTCGCAGGCCACCCGCAGGCGGCTCAAGGGGGTGCGCAGTTCATGGGACATATCGCGCAGCAACTGCTGCTGCAAACGCACGGTGCCCTGCAAGCGTTCGGACATATGGTCAAAGGCGCGGCCCAGCTCGCCCAGTTCATCCTGGCGGCTGGTAGCATCAAGGGACATCCGCGTATTGAGTTGGTCCGCACGCCAGGCATTGGCCTGCTCGCGCAATTGATTGAGGGGCATGATCAACAGTCGGTAGAGGCCGATGCACAGCAACAGGGTAAACAGGCCGGGAATCACACCATTGGTGACCACCCGCCAGAACAGTTGATAGCGCCCTGGCATAAAGCGCTGCGGCAGCTCGATCACCAGCGACCCGGCGCCAGGGTCGACCGGAAACGGCACCTTCATCCACGGCAGGCCGATGACATGCCGGCTGACCGGCCAATCCAATCCGCGCAAGAACGTCAGGCGCTGGCTTTCCTTGTCACTCAAGGGCGTGCTGCCCAGGGACTGCAGGTCGTTACCGATCACTCCCACCCAAGTGCTTTCGCGCTCGGCCATCCGCTGCAGCCAGGCGTCCACGCCAGCGCTGCCTTGAGTGCTCCACGCCAGCTCGGCACCCGCGGCATAACCATTGAGGATCTCCCGCGACTTGTCAGACAGGTACGCGCTCTGCTGCTCCATGTAGCGGCCCCAGGACCAACTGAGCCAGATCATCAGCAAACAGAAGGCGATCAACAGACAGGCCAGCTTCCAGAACAACGAGTGCCTGCCGGGCAATCGCTCAAAGCCCTTCATCGTGACCGCTCAGCACGTAGCCCTTGCCCCACACGGTGCGCACTTCACGCTCGATGTAACCGATGGCCTTGAGCTTGCGCCGGATCTGGCTGACGTGCATGTCGAGGCTGCGGTCATGGGGCGCATACCCGCGCTGCAGCACCTGCTGATACAGGAAGGCTTTGCTGAGGACTTCTTCGGTATTGCGGTGCAGGGTTTCCAGCAGACGGTATTCGCTGCGCGTGAGCCCGGCCCACTGGTCCTGGCAGAACACATCGCAGCGTTCATCATCAAAGTGCAGCACCCGGGCATCTTCAGGTGCCGGGGCGCGCGGCGGCTCGGGCCGGCGATCCAGGGCAACGCGGCGCAGGATCGCTTCAATTCGCACGCACAGTTCAACCATGCTGAACGGCTTGGGCAGATAGTCGTCCGCACCCAGGCGAAAGCCACTGATACGATCGGCTTCGGCGCCCAGGGCCGACATCAGGATCACGGGCATGGCGTGGCTCTGGCGCAAATGGGTGAGGATCGACAACCCGTCCAGCCCCGGCAGCAGAATGTCCATCAGCACCAGGTCGAAGGCCTGGGCGCTGGCCAGTTGCAGGCCCTGCTGGCCGTTCTGGCACCAGGTCACCTGGAAACCACTGCGGCCCAGTTGCTCGTGCACGTAGGCGCCCAACACAGGGTCATCTTCGATGGTCAGGATACTGGGTAGGCCAACTGCTGCGGGAGTCATTAGCGTCTGCAAGTCATTCTCAATCACTGATTATTCAAGATTAAACGTTCACAGGCAATCGCCACCCGGCGCCGAATGGCCCGAAGATTGCCGCATGTCATTAATTTGCAAGATTCCAGGCCGTGCAAATGGCTACACTGCGCAGGTGGCGCGGGCCGGATGCCGGCGTGGATAATTGATAACAACGTGGTAGCAGGAGAGTGGCGTGCTTAGAAGAATGGGGATAAAAGGCCGCGTACTGTTGCTGACCTTATTACCGACCAGCCTGATGGCGCTGTTGTTGGGCGGCTATTTCACCTGGATGCAGCTCTCGGAGTTGCAGACCCAGCTGCTGCAACGCGGCGAAATGATCGCCGAGCAATTGGCACCCTTGGTGGCACCTGCGCTGGGCCAAAAGAACACCGACCTGCTGGAGCGCATCGCGACCCAGTCTCTGGAGCAGCCGGATGTGCGCGCCGTGTCGTTCCTGGCGCCAGACCGCTCGTCCCTGGCCCACGCCGGTCCAACCATGCTCAACCCGCCGCCCACCGGCAACAGCTCGCAGCTGTTAAAGCGCACCGGCAACGACGCCACCCGCTATTTACTGCCGGTGTTTGGCCGCCATCGCAACCTGGCGGGCGAGTTGATTCCGGATGAGGCCGACCGTCTGCTGGGTTGGGTCGAAGTGGAACTGTCCCACAATGGCATGTTGCTGCGCGGCTATCGCAGCCTGTTCGCCAGCCTGCTGCTGATCGCCATCGGCCTGATGTGCACCGCCGCCCTCGCCCTGCGTATCAGCCGCACCATCAATTCGCCGATTGGCCAGATCAAGCAAGCGGTGGCCCAGCTCAAGGACGGCAACCTGGAGACACGCCTGCCACCCTTGGGCAGCCAGGAACTGGACCAACTCGCGTCGGGCATCAACCGCATGGCCGAAACCCTGCAAAATGCCCAGGAAGAGCTGCAACACAGCATCGACCAGGCCACCGAAGACGTGCGCCAAAACCTGGAAACCATCGAGATCCAGAACATCGAGCTGGACCTGGCACGTAAGGAAGCCCTGGAAGCCAGCCGCATCAAGTCGGAGTTCCTGGCCAACATGAGCCATGAGATCCGCACGCCGCTCAACGGCATCCTCGGCTTTACTCACCTGTTGCAAAAAAGCGAGCTGTCGCCGCGCCAGTTGGACTACCTGGGCACTATCGAAAAGTCTGCGGATAACTTGCTGGGCATCATTAACGAAATCCTCGATTTCTCGAAGATTGAAGCCGGCAAACTGGTGCTCGACAGTGTGCCTTTCAATCTGCGCGACTTGCTGCAAGACACCTTGACCATCCTCGCTCCCGCCGCCCATGCCAAGCAGCTCGAACTGGTGAGCCTGGTGTACCGCGACACGCCCCTGGCGTTGGTGGGCGACCCGCTGCGGCTCAAGCAGATCCTGACCAACCTGATCAGTAATGCGATCAAGTTCACCCGCGAAGGCACCATTGTGGCCCGGGCAATGATCGAGGACGAGCAGGAAGACAGCGTGCAATTGCGCATCAGTGTGCAGGATACCGGTATCGGCCTGTCCAACCAGGATGTGCGCGCCCTGTTCCAGGCATTCAGCCAGGCCGACAACTCGCTGTCGCGCCAGCCTGGCGGCACCGGCTTGGGCCTGGTGATTTCCAAGCGTTTGATCGAGCAGATGGGCGGTGAAATCGGCGTCGACAGCACGCCAGGTGAAGGCTCCGAATTCTGGATCAGCCTGAACCTGCCCAAGACCCGCGACGACGTCGAAGACCTGCCCGCCCCGCCGCTGCTGGGGCGGCGTGTGGCCGTACTGGAAAACCACGAGCTGGCGCGCCAGGCCCTGCAGCACCAACTGGAAGACTGCGGCCTGGAAGTCACGCCTTTCAATACCCTGGAAAGCCTGACCAACGGCATCACCAGCGCCCACCAGACCGAACAGGCCATCAGCCTGGCGGTGCTCGGTGTCACCGCCAACGACATTCCGCCCGAGCGTCTCAACCAACACTTGTGGGACCTTGAACACCTGGGCTGCAAGGTGCTGGTGCTGTGCCCGACCACCGAGCAGATGCTATTCAACCAATCGGTGCCCAACCCCAACAGCCAATTGCAGGCCAAGCCGGCCTGTACGCGCAAGCTGCGCCGCTCACTGGCCGACCTGATCAGCCCGCGCCCTTCGCGCAGCGAACCTGGTGAGCCATTGTCCAGCCGTGCCCCACGGGTGCTGTGCGTGGACGATAACCCGGCGAACCTGTTGCTGGTGCAAACCTTGTTGGAAGACATGGGCGCCAAGGTGCAGGCGGTGGAAAGCGGTTACGCGGCCGTCGACGCCGTGAAGCAGGAAACCTTCGACCTGGTGTTGATGGACGTGCAAATGCCCGGCATGGATGGCCGCCAGAGCACCGAGGCGATCCGCCAGTGGGAAAGCGAACGTCACGGCACGCCGCTGCCGGTGGTGGCTCTGACGGCCCACGCCATGGCCAACGAAAAACGCGCCCTGCTGCAAAGCGGCATGGACGACTACCTGACCAAACCCATCAGCGAGCGGCAGTTGGCCCAGGTGGTATTGAAATGGACCGGCCTGGCGCTGCGCAATCAAGGCCCGGAGCGCCCCCACGAAGGTGCGGCCCAGGGCGTGCAACTCTTGGTACTGGACCACGAAGAAGGCCTGCGCCTGGCCGCCAACAAGGCCGACCTGGCCGCCGATATGCTCGCGATGCTGCTGGCGTCCCTGGAAGCCGACCGCCTGGCGATTACCGTCGCCCGCGAAGCCAATGACAACCACGCCTTGATCGAACGCGTGCACCGCCTGCACGGCGCTACCCGCTACTGTGGCGTGCCGCAATTGCGGGCGGCCTGCCAACGCGCCGAAACCCTGCTCAAGCAGGATGACGCCAAGGCCATGGCCGCGCTGGACGAACTGGACATGGCGATTGCGCGGCTGGCCAGTGAAGCCAGAGTGAGTGCCTGACCGTCCGCCTGTAGGAGCGAGCTTGCTCGCGAAGAACCAGAGGACACCGCGTTTAACCAGAATCAACGCGTTATCGTTGACGTTTTTCGCGAGCAAGCTCGCTCCTACAGGTACGTATCTATTCTGTCATTGCAGGGAGCCTTTTTAATGCGCGTCATTCTCTTCAGCAGCCAAACCTACGACCGCGAGAGTTTCCTTGGCGAACCGCTGTCGGCTGGCCTGGAACTGCAGTTCCAACCCGCCCGCCTCAACCTTGATACCGTGGCCCTGGCCGAACGTCACGAGGTGGTCTGCGCCTTTATCAACGACGACCTCAGCACCCCCGTGCTGGAGCAACTGGCCAAGGGCGGCACACGCCTGATTGCCCTGCGCTCGGCGGGCTACAACCATGTCGACTTACCCGCCGCCCAGCGCCTGGGCCTGACTATCGTGCGCGTGCCCGCCTATTCGCCCCACGCAGTGGCCGAGCATGCCGTCGCCCTGGTTCTGGCCCTCAACCGTCGCCTGCACCGTGCCTACAACCGCACCCGCGATGGTGATTTCAGCCTGCACGGGCTGACCGGTTTCGATCTGGTCGGCAAAACGGTCGGCGTGGTCGGCACCGGTCAGATCGGCGCGACCTTCGCCAAGATCATGGCCGGCTTCGGCTGCCACTTGCTGGCCCACGACCCCTTCCCCAACCCACAGGTGCAGGACCTTGGCGCCCGCTACGTAAGCCTGCCTGACCTGTTGGCCGAGGCGCAGATCATCAGCCTGCACTGCCCGCTGACCGCCGACAGCAAACACCTGATCAATGCCCGCTCACTGGCGCAGATGCAACCCGGCGCGATGCTGATCAACACCGGGCGCGGTGGGCTGGTCGACACGCCAGCACTGATCGAAGCGCTCAAGCTTGGCCAGTTGGGCTACCTGGGGCTGGACGTCTACGAAGAAGAAGCCCAGTTGTTTTTCGAAGACCGCTCGGACCTGCCCCTGCAGGATGACGTGCTCGCCCGTCTGCTGACCTTCCCCAACGTGATCATCACCGCGCACCAGGCCTTCCTCACCCGCGAGGCCCTGGCGGCGATCGCCGGCACCACGCTGGCCAACATTGCCGCGTGGGCCGATGGCCGGGCGCAGAACCTGGTCGAGGGATGATCAGCGGTCACATACCAGGCTCATGATAGGCCGGCACCCGTGATAGGATGCCGCGCCTATTTGGAGGATCCATGGCCGAACACGATTTCCGCTTCAGCTTGCTGAGCCCGCAACACACCCTGATCGAATGCCGTGCCCTGGTGCCGGGCCGTTATCAGGTCACCGGCAACGGTGGCTCGATCAAACATGGCGACGTCCTGATCGTCAGCCTGCGCGGCAGTAAAACCCTGTCGATGCGACTGACCGTCGAAGGTGACGCACGCTACTCCATCCGCCCGGCGGGCCAGTGGGTCGCCATGGCCCAAGGGCCGAAGTTCGGCGAACTGGAGATTCACACCTGGAAGGTCAATTGCGACAGCTGCGACGCCGTGCTGGAGTTTGAATTCGCGGTAGAAACCAAGCTGACCAAGGCACCGCTGCAACCGGCCGCCAACGCGCGTATCAAAGAACTGGGCTGGGCCAGTGAAGGCGATAAGCACCGCTGCCCGAAATGCCAGCAGGCCGCGCAATGAAAGGCCGGCTGCTGCTCGCCGCAATCGGCATGGGCCTGGCAGGCTGCGCCGCCGATGGCGCCAAGCTCGAGCGCGACCACAGCTACGTAGTGGAATGGATCGGTGAGCGGCCGTTGATGGACTACGCGCACCTCACCGTCACCCTGGGCGCCGATGGCCGGGCCTATGGCAATGGCGGCTGTAACCACTGGTTTGCGCCGTACACGGTCGAAGGCGACAAGCTCAGCTTCGGCCCGGTCGGCAGCACCCGAAAAATGTGCGCCGAGGCCCTGATGGAGCAGGAGCATCGCTTCTTCCAGGCCCTGCAAGGCGTGCAGCGCTGGGACATCTCGCCGATCGAGCAGACGCGGTTCTGGCCGGCCGAGGGCAAGCCGATCCGCTTGTGGCTCGAAGAAGGCTGACCTAGGCGCGCTCTATTGTAGGAGCGAGCTTGCTCGCGAAAAACGACAACGATAACGCGTTCCTTCAGATTTAACGCGGTGTCCTCTGGTTCTGTGGGAGCTGGCTTGCCTGCGATGCGGACGACGCGGTGTACCAGGTACACCGCAGCGATGCCATCGCAGGCAAGCCAGCTCCCACAGTTTTAGCCTTTCAGGGCCTTGAGCTTGGCCAACACCCCTTGCGCTGTCTGCTCACCCATCAACTGCTCACGCACCTTGCCCTTGTCGTCGATGATATAGGTCACCGGCAATGCCTCGCTGCGTGGAATCTCGAAGATCCCGTCCGGGTTCTGGGCCAGTACCGTGAACTTGATCCCCAGCTTGTCGCTGGCGGCCTTCAGTTCTTCACCCTGCACATTGTCGAAGTTGACGCCGAACACCCCGACATTCTGGCCTTTCAACTGTTCTGCCAGGGCATTGAGCTCGGGGATTTCCGTGCGGCACGGGCCACACCATTCGGCCCAGTAGTTGACCACCAGCCACTGTTTGTCCAGGCGTTCGGCCGCCACTTTCTGGCCATATTGGTCAACGCCGTAATCGTTACCGCAGCCGCTGAGCAGCAGGGTTGTGATGATCGCCAATGCACCGATCAGTCGCCTTGTCATGGGGTATTCCTTCGCAAAAATGAACGTTGGCTGCGGCCTATCGCCTCTTACGGTTTAAGGACAGGCGCCAGCGCAGGTAGAATACCCGCCACCTTACGCAAGATGCGACCCGCACATGACCGATCTGACGCTTTATCACAACCCGCGCTGCTCGAAATCCCGTGGTGCGCTGGAACTGCTGGAAGCCCGCGGCCTCACCCCGACCGTCGTGCGCTACCTGGAAACCCCGTTGGATGCCGCGCAAATCAAGGCCCTGCTGGAAAAACTGGGGATCAGCGCACGCCAACTGCTGCGCACCGGCGAAGACGAATACAAAACCCTGAACCTGGCCGACGCCAGCCTCAGCGACACTCAACTGATCGCCGCCATCGCTGCCCATCCCAAGCTGATGGAACGCCCGATCCTGGAAACCGCCGACAAAGCCATCATTGGCCGCCCACCCGAGAACGTGCTGGAGATCCTGCCGTGACTACGCCCTATGTGCTGGTGTTGTATTACAGCCGTAACGGCTCGGTGAGCGAGATGGCCCGGCAGATTGCCCGGGGCATTGAGCAAGGCGGCATGGAAGCGCGGTTGCGCACCGTGCCGGCGATTTCCACCGAGTGCGAAGCGGTGGCGCCGAGCATTCCCGACGAAGGCGCGCTGTATGCCAGCCTGGACGACCTGAAGCACTGCTCGGGCCTGGCCTTGGGCAGCCCGACCCGGTTCGGCAACATGGCTGCGCCGCTCAAGTACTTCCTCGATGGCACCAGCAACCTGTGGCTCACCGGCGCTTTGGTCGGCAAGCCGGCCGGCGTGTTCACCTCCACCGCCAGCCTGCATGGCGGCCAGGAAACCACGCTGATGTCGATGCTGCTGCCGCTGTTGCACCACGGCATGCTGATCACCGGCCTGCCCTACAGCGAACAGGCGCTGCTCGACACCCAGGGCGGCGGCACACCGTATGGCGCCAGCCACCATTCCGGGCCAGACGGTAAGCGCATGCTCGATCAACATGAAATCACCCTGTGCCGGGCCTTGGGCCTGCGCCTGGCCAAGACCGCCACGCTGTTGGAGAACGGCCGTGGCCAAGAAGCCTAAGGTCCTGCCAACGCGGGAATGGCTGGAGCCACGGGTCAAGGTGGCACGCGCGCTGAGCCTGCTGGCGTTTTTGGGCCTGGTGGGCTTGTTGTGCGTGTACTACCTGTTGGTCGCCGACCTGCATGGCGCGCGCCCGTGGGTCATCCTGCTGATCGAACTGGTGCCGCTGCTGATACTTGCGCCAGGCATGCTGATGGGCAGCGCACGCGGGCATTCGTGGATGTGCTTTGTGGTGAACCTGTATTTCATCAAGGGCGCGCTGGCGGCGTATGACCCGAACCGCCAGTGGTTCGGTGTGCTGGAAATGCTCGCGAGCCTGGCGGTGTTTTGCACGGCGCTGTTATATGTCCGTTGGCGGCATCAGTTGAACCGCCGACAGGCCGATTGACTTGCCTTTTGTAGGAGCGAGCTTGCTCGCGAAGATCGTTAACGATAACGCGCTTATGCTGGTTTAACGCGTTGCCCTCAGGTTTTTCGCGAGCAAGCTCGCTCCGACAGTGATCAATGGTTGACGGTGTAAGCCAACATCATCGACAGCTGACACATCGGCCGCCCACTCTCGGCATGCCATTGGTTGAAAGCACCCTGCACCGTCGCTAGATCCCGCAGGCTGGTCGGGGCCTTGTCGACGATCTTTTGCGCATTCAGCGCCGCCACCACGTCATCGCTCGGTACAAAAGTGTCCTTGCCGACCATGCGCAGGAAGCGCGGCGCCGACAGCCCGCCCAACTGGTGACCGTGCTTGCTCAGGTATTTCCAGAGCCCGACGATATCAGTCACCGGCCAATCAGCGATAAACGCGCCGAAACTGCCTTTTTCCTGCTCGATATCCAGGATCATCTGCGCGTTGCGCGGCACACTCTTGAGCTTGCCCAGGTGGCGGATGATGCGGGTGTCCTGCATCAGCCGTTCCAGGTGCTCGGCGCCCATCAGCACGACTTTTTCCGGGTCGAAGCCGAAGAATACCTGCTCGAACGCCGGCCATTTGGCATCGACCACGCTGTGCTTCAAACCGGCGCGGAACACTCGCAGCGCCAAGGTCGACAGGTAACGGTCATCCGTGATCTTGCGCAATTGCGCCGGGGTCTTGGGCACCGGCAGATGGGCTTCCAGCTTGGCCGCCGAACCGAAGCGGTTCAGACAATATTCGTGCAGCCACTTGTAATCGCGCATGCCCTCTCCTGTCAGTCGAATTGAAAACGGCGCTCGCAAGCGCCGTGTACTAGAGCCTTGGGAAGGCTCAGAGGTTCACTACATTGACGAAACGCGATGCGGCGGTCTCGTCGATTTTCAGGCTGGTGAAGTCGAACAGATTGCGGTCGGCCAATTGCGACGGGATCACGTTTTGCAGGCTGCGGAAGATACTTTCGGTACGCCCCGGGGTCTTGCGCTCCCAGTCCACCAGCATTTCCTTGACCACCTGGCGCTGCAGGTTTTCCTGGGAGCCGCACAGGTTGCACGGGATGATCGGGAATTGTTTGAAATCGGAGTAAGCCTGGATGTCCTTCTCGTTGCAATACGCCAGCGGGCGGATCACTACGTTGCGCCCATCATCGGCACGCAGCTTGGGCGGCATGGCCTTGAGCGAGCCGTTGAAGAACATATTGAGGAAGAAGGTTTCGACAATGTCATCGCGGTGATGACCCAGGGCCATCTTGGTCGCGCCGATCTCATCGGCAAAGGTATAGAGCGTGCCACGGCGCAGGCGCGAGCACAGCGAGCAGGTGGTCTTGCCTTCCGGGATCAGTTCCTTGACCACCGAGTAGGTGTCTTTCTCGACGATGTGGTACTCGACGCCCAGTTCATTCAGGTAAGCCGGCAGCACATGCTCGGGGAAACCGGGTTGCTTCTGGTCCATGTTGACCGCCACGATCTCGAACTTGATCGGCGCGACCTTTTGCAGGTGCAACAACACGTCGAGCATGGTGTAGCTGTCTTTGCCGCCGGAGAGGCAGACCATGACCTTGTCGCCGTCCTCGATCATGTTGAAATCGGCGACCGCTTCACCGGCCAGGCGACGCAGGCGTTTTTGCAGTTTGTTCTGGTTGACTGTAAGAGTGCCCATGGCGCTTGGATCCGCAAAAGGTGTGTGACGAAAAGCGCAGCATTTTACCGGCAAGACTGGCCGAGTTCCAATGTGGGAGCTCGAGGGCATGAGTCCAGACAGACCACACCGCGATTAGCGCCTGCTTTTACAGCGCAATTTGCTCTAAAGGCCCTACGGTTATTCCGGTCATCCCTTTCTATACTGCGACTTGAGGTCGCACATCTATCCAGACCTTTCAGGCCATTTGGCCCGTGGGCGCTCCGATGGGGGGCGATGGTAATAACGACAGGAGTGACTGGCATGATCCATCACGTCGTGGGGCTGTTTACCCATCCCGACCAGGAATGGCGGGAAATCCGTGGCGATAAAGAAGAAAGCATCGGCCACATGTACCTCACTCATACCCTGATTCTCGCGGCGATCCCCGCCATTTCCGCCTTTATTGGCACCACTCAGGTCGGCTGGGTCATCGGCAACCGCGCCCCGGTGATGCTGACCCAGGAAAGCGCGCTGTGGATGACCCTCATGTCCTACGCGGCCATGCTGTGCGGCGTGGCCGTGATGGGCGCGTTCATTCACTGGATGGCCCGCACCTACGACGCCAGCCCAAGCATGGCCCGCTGCGTGGCGTTTGCCACGTACACCGCTACCCCCTTGTTTATCGGCGGGCTGGCGGCGCTCTATCCACATATGTGGCTGGGCATGGTCGTGGGCACGGCAGCGATTTGCTACACGGTGTACCTGCTGTATGTGGGGCTGCCGACCTTCATGAGTATCGACCCGGATGAAGGGTTCCTGTTTTCCAGTTCGGTATTGGCCGTGGGCCTGGTGGTGCTGGTGGCGATCATGGCCTTTACCGTGATCGTCTGGGGCCTGGGCGTTGGGCCGATCTACACCAGTTGACCGAAAAAAACCGTAGGCAAGGCCACCGCAAGGTGGCTTTGTGCGTCATGCATGACCATTCGGCGCCTGACAGATTCGGAAACACCCAGCTTTGCGGCATACTGGGCGTCTCTGGAGATATGTACAGCATGCCCGAGCAACTCAATACCCGCGTCGAAGATTGTTTCCTGCAAGCCGAATCCTTTTTCAAACGAAGCTTCAAACGCCCCCAGGTCAGCCTCAAGCTGCGGGGCCAGAAGGCCGGTGTCGCGCATTTGCACGAGAACCTGCTGCGTTTCAACCCTCAGTTGTACCGTGAAAACAGCCAACACTTTCTCAAGCAAACCGTGGCCCACGAAGTGGCGCACCTGATTGCCCACCAATTGTTTGGCGAGCGTATCCAGCCCCATGGCGAGGAATGGCAGCTGATCATGCGCGGGGTTTACGAACTGCCGCCCGACCGTTGCCACACCTACGAGGTCAAGCGCCGGCAGGTGACTCGTTATATCTATCGCTGCCCGTGTGCGGACAGTGATTTTCCGTTTTCACCGCAGCGCCATGGGCTGGTGAACCAGGGGCGGCGGTATTTGTGTCGGCGATGTCGGCAGACTCTGGTGTTCACTGGGGAAACTCGGGTGGAATGAGGGCCTCTTCGCAGGCAAGCCAGCTCCCACATTTTGATTGCGTTCACAGATCCAAATGTGGGAGCTGGCTTGCCTGCGAAAGCGCCCGTTCAGTCAACCCACAACCTTGGCCTGGCGCAATGCCTCTATCCGCTCAACACCGAACCCCAGCTCCACCAACACCTCATCACTGTGCGCCCCCACCGCCACCCCAATATGCCTGGGCGCCGGCAACCCCTCAGAGAACTTCAGCGGGCAGGCCAATTGCGCTTGTGTCGAGCCATCACCCCTGGGCACCTGGCTGACCAGCTCCCGCGCCTTCAACTGCGGATGCTCCACCGCCTCACTCAGACTCAACACCGGCTCCACACAGGCATCCACCCCGGCAAACAACTCACACAACTCGTCAAAACTGCGCTTCTCGAACTCCACCTGCAACGCCTGCTTGAGCACGCCCTGGCGTTCGGGCGTCACACTGTGTGCCGCCAGTTCCGGGCGCCCCAAGGCCGCGCACAGCTGCTGCATAAACCCCGGCTCCAAACTGCCCACCGACATCCAGCGCCCATCGCGTGTGCGGTAGTAGTCATAGAAACTCCCGCCATTGAGCACATGGCTCTCCCACCCAGGCTCGACCCCGCAAGCCAGGTAACCGGCCCCAGCCATGGCGTTCAGGCTGAACGAACAGTCGGTCATGCTCACATCCAGGTACTGCCCCACCCCGCTTTGCTGTCTGGCAATCACCGCCGCCAGCAAGCCCACCACGGCATGCAGTGAACCGCCCGCCACATCCGCCAGTTGTACGCCCAGGGGCAACGGGCCGGTGTCCTGGCGCCCGGTATGGCTGGCCACGCCGGCCAGCGCCAGGTAGTTGATATCGTGCCCGGCGCGGTCCTTATAGGGGCCGGTCTGGCCGTAGCCGGTGATCGACACATAGATCAGCCGTGGGTTGATCGCCTTCAGCGCCTCATAGCCCAGGCCCAGGCGCTCCATGACACCGGGGCGGAACTGCTCAAGCAGGATGTCATAGCCCTTGACCAACTCACGCACAATCTCCAGCGCCTCGGCCTGCTTGAGGTCCAGGGCCAGGCTGCGCTTGTTGCGGTTGAGGTAGGCGTGGCTGGCCGACGTGCCACGATCATGGGGCGGCAACACACGCAACAGGTCCATCCGCGTGGGCGATTCAATACGCAGCACCTCGGCGCCCATGTCCGCCAGCATCAAGGAGGCAAACGGGCCGGGCAGCAAGGTGGAAAAATCCAACACTTTAAGGGACGCCAAGGGACCTGACATAGGGACTCCAGTTGGGTTGCGAATACCCACAGACTAGGCAGCCGGGCGCCTGTCGGCAATCGTCAGAACGATCAACCACAGTGACCGTTTTGATCACGGCGGGCTTTTTCGCGGCGGCGGCTTTATCATTGGCCGACGTTTGTTGGCAGAGTCTTCCATGAAGTTCGCGATTGCACTGTATAGCGCCGCCCACGCGCCCTCCTCGCGCCGCGCCCTGTTGTTCGCACAGGCGGCGCTGGCCGGCGGGCATGAGATTGTGCGGCTGTTTTTCTACCAGGACGGCGTGTACAGCGCGTCCACTAACATCGTCGCGCCCCAGGATGAGCAAGACATTGCGCGCCAATGGCGCGAGTTTGTCAGCCAGCACCAACTCGACGGCGTGGTGTGCATCGCCGCCGCGCTGCGCCGGGGTGTGCTTGATGCCGAGGAAGCTGCGCGCTATCAGCGCAGCGCGGTCAACCTGGAAGCACCCTGGGCGTTGTCGGGTCTGGGGCAATTGCATGACGCGATTCAGGACGCCGACCGCCTGATCTGTTTTGGAGGGCCGTGACATGTCCAAATCCTTATTGGTGATCAGCCGCCAGGCCCCGTGGTCCGGGCCGAGTGCGCGGGAAGCGCTGGATATCGTGCTGGCCGGTGGCGCGTTCGATCTGCCCATTGGCCTGCTGTTCCTGGACGACGGTGTGTTCCAATTGGCGCCGAACCAAGCCGCCAAGGCCGTGCAACAGAAAGACCTGGGTGCCAACCTGCAAGCCCTGGGCCTGTTCGGCATTGACGACGTGTTCGCGTGCAGCCATAGCCTGTCCGCACGCGGGTTGCTGTCGCCTGCTAATGCCCAGGCGCTCGACAGCCAAGCCATTTCCCAGCTGATTGACCGTTACGACCAGGTGATTACCCTCTGATGTCGACTCTACATGTGGTGTCTCATTCCCCGTTTACCGACAGCCGCCTCGACAGCTGCCTGCGCATCTGTGGCGCCGAGGACGCCATCCTCCTATGTGGTGACGGTGCCTACGGCCTGCACACGCCCGCCCTGCAAACCAAAGGCGTGAAGGTGTTTGTGCTGGCCGAAGACATGCAGGCGCGCAACCTGCCGCTGCCCGACTGGGCCGACAGCGTCGATTACCCAGGCTTCGTGCAGCTGTCGATCGACTACGACAAGGTCAACACCTGGCTATGAACACCCTGACCGTAGGCGCACGCACCCTGGAACTGGATAAGGACGGCTACCTCGTCGACCTCAACGACTGGTCCGATGAAGTGGCGCATGCCCTGGCCGCTGCCGAAGCCTTGGAGCTGACCCCGGCACACTGGGAAATCCTCCCCCTGCTGCGCCAGTTCTACACCGACTTCCAGCTGTCCCCCGCCACGCGCCCGCTGATCAAGTACACCGCGTTGAAACTGGGCCCGGAGAAGGGCAACAGCCTGCACCTCAACAAACTGTTCAACGGCACTCCCGCCAAACTCGCCGCCAAGCTGGCGGGCCTGCCCAGGCCGACGAATTGCTTATGACCGACTTTGCCCCCCTGACTCTCGTAACGCCCCAAGAGCATCCCTTTGCGCAGTTCGTGCGCATCCTCGGCAAAGGCAAGCGCGGCGCGCGCAACCTCACCCGTGAGGAGGCGCGGGAAGCCATGGGCATGCTGCTCGACGAAAAAGTCGAGGACACCCAGCTCGGCGCCTTCCTGATGCTGCTGCGCCACAAGGAAGAAAGCCCGGAAGAACTCGCCGGTTTCACCGAAGCCGTACGTGAGCGCCTGCACGCGCCAGCGTTGAACGTGGACATCGACTGGCCAACCTACGCCGGTAAAAAGCGCCACCTGCCGTGGTTCCTGCTGGCAGCCAAATGCCTGGCACAGAATGGCGTGCGCATCCTGATGCACGGCGGCGGCGCCCACACCGCGGGGCGCTTGTACACCGAGCAATTGCTGGACAGCTTGCAGATCCCGCTGTGCCGCGATTGGCAACAGGTCGAAAGCGCCTTTGCCCACGGCAACCTGGCGTTTATCCCGCTGGGTGATTGGGCCCCACAACTGCAACGCATGATCGACCTGCGCAACACCCTGGGCCTGCGCTCGCCTATCCACTCCCTGGCGCGCCTGCTCAACCCGCTGAATGCGCGCTGTGGCCTGCAAAGCATTTTCCACCCCGATTACCAGGGCGTGCATCGCGATGCCAGTGGCTTGCTGGGTGATAACGTGATTGTGGTCAAGGGCGACGGCGGCGAGATCGAGATCAACCCCGACACGCTCAGTCATCTGTATGGCACCACCGGCGGCCAGAGCTGGGACGAAGAGTGGCCCGCCCTCTCCGCCCAGCGTCACGTCAAGCCAGCAACGCTTGAGCCCGAGCACCTCAAAGCGCTATGGCGCGGCGACGTTGAGGACAGCTACCCGCAACTGGCGTTGATCGCCACCATGGCGTTGGCCCTGCGCGGCCTTGGCCACCCACGGCAACAGGCGTTCGAATTGGCCCAGCAGTATTGGGACGCACGGGACAAATCGATTTAATCGATCATTCACGCCGGTTCTTTGCGCTTTTAGTTCGAACTCACCCCTTTAGACTGGGCTCCAACGCTTATCAGCCAAGGAGCCAGTCATGGGTTTATTGATCGACGGACAGTGGAAGGACCAGTGGTACGAAAGTAGCGCCGATGGCGCTTTCCAACGGGAACAGGCACAACGCCGTAACTGGGTGACCGCCGACGGCGCGCCAGGCCCGAGTGGCGAAGGCGGCTTCAAGGCCGAGTCCGGTCGCTATCACCTCTATGTCTCCCTCGCCTGCCCGTGGGCGCATCGCACCTTGATCCTGCGCAAGCTCAAAGGCCTGGAAAGCCTGATCGACGTCTCGGTGGTCAGTTGGCTGATGCTGGAAAACGGCTGGACCTTCGACAAGGCCCACGGCTCCAGCGGCGACAAACTGGACGGTTTCAACTTCATGCACCAACGCTACACCGCCGATACCGCCGACTACACCGGGCGCGTGACGGTGCCGGTGCTGTGGGACAAAAAGCTCAAGCGCATCGTCAGCAATGAATCGGCGGAGATCATCCGCATGTTCAACAGCGCGTTCAATGAGCTGACCGGCAATACCCTGGATTTCTACCCCCAAACCCTGCATTCGACCATCGACAGCCTCAACGAACGCATCTACCCCGCTGTGAACAACGGTGTGTACCGCGCAGGCTTCGCCACCTCACAACAGGCGTATGAAAGCGCGTTTGATGATGTGTTTGCCGAGCTGGATCATATGGAACAGCACTTGGGCAGCCATCGTTATCTGGCCGGCGAGTACCTGACCGAAGCCGATGTGCGGCTGTTCACCACGCTGATTCGTTTTGATGCGGTGTACTACAGCCACTTCAAATGCAACCTGCGGCGGATTGCCGACTATGGGAATTTGTCGAACTGGCTGCGGGAGATGTATCAGTGGCCAGGCGTGGCCGAGACGGTGGATTTCGAGCATATCAAGGGGCATTACTATGCCAGCCATCGCACGATCAACCCGACGGGGATTGTGCCGAAGGGGCCGTTGCAGGGGTTTGATATCGAGCATGATCGCCATACATTGCCCGGCAAAGGTGTGTGGAGCTGACATGAACCGCCTGTAGGAGCGAGCTTGCTCGCGAAGAACGCCAACGATAACGCAGCGCTATCAGGCAGCCCTGGGCGTCCTTGAGTGCTTCGCGAGCAAGCTCGCTCCTACAGTGGCTCAGTGTGGCGTTCAGACTTGGGACTGAGCGCCCTCGAACCACTTGAGCTTCTCACGCAACACCACCACCTCACCCACGATCACCAATGTCGGCGCATGCACTTCATGCTCCGCCACCATGCGCGGCAGGTCTGCCAGGGTGCCGGTGAACACGCGCTGGTTGGACGTGGTGCCCTGCTGGATCAGCGCCGCCGGGGTATCCGCGGCGCGCCCGTGCTTGATCAACTGCTCGCAAATGATCGGCAAGCCAATCAAGCCCATGTAGAACACCAGGGTCTGTGAGGGCCCGACCAGGTCTTGCCAAGGCAAGTCCGAGGTACCGTTCTTCAAGTGCCCGGTAATAAAACGTACCGATTGGGCATAGTCGCGATGCGTCAGCGGAATCCCGGCATAAGCCGCGCAACCACTGGCTGCCGTAATACCCGGCACCACCTGGAACGGGATGCCATGGGCCGCCAATTCTTCGATCTCTTCGCCACCACGGCCAAAGATGAACGGATCGCCACCTTTAAGGCGCAGCACGCGCTTGCCTTGCTTGGCCAGGTCGACCAGTTGCTGGTTGATCTGGTCCTGGGGCACCGCGTGATCGGCGCGACGCTTGCCGACGTACACGCGCTCGGCATCCCGACGGCACAGCTCCAGGATCGCCGGCGCCACCAAACGGTCGTACAGCACCACGTCGGCTTGCTGCATCAGGCGCAATGCGCGGAAGGTCAGCAAATCCGGGTCACCTGGGCCCGCACCCACCAAGTAGACCTCACCGGGCGCATAAGGCGGGGCGCCATTGACCTTTTCGATCAACAGGCGCTCGGCCTCCTCGCCCTGCCCGGCCAACTGGCGGTCGGCAATCGGGCCCTGGAACACTTCTTCCCAGAACGCCCGGCGCTGCTGCACATCCGGGTACAAACCTTTGACCTGAGCCCGAAAACGCGCTGCCAGCCCAGCCAATTGACCGTAGGTCGAGGGAATCCAGGTTTCCAGCTTCGCACGAATCAGACGCGCCAGTACCGGCGCGTCACCGCCGCTGGAGACAGCAATCACCAAGGGCGAACGGTCGACAATCGCCGGGAAGATCACGCTGCATAAGGCTGGCGCGTCCACCACATTGACCGGCACGCAACGACGCTTGGCATCACTGGACACTTGCGCATTCAGTGGCTCATCGTCGGTGGCCGCGATAATCAGGGTGCAACCATCCAGGTCGGCCTCCTGATAACCGCGCAACATCAGTTCCCCGCCACTGCCCAGCACCAGCTCACGCAGCTGGCTTTCGATCTGGGGAGCAACCACCCGCAACACCGCGCCGGCGTCGGCCAGCAGCCGGGATTTGCGCAAGGCAATCTCCCCACCACCGACGACCAACACACGACTGCCGCGCAGGTTATGAAACAGCGGCAGAAATTCCATTTAGCGGATGACCTCAACGCCCGCCATGTACGGCTTGAGCACCTCAGGTACACGGATCGAACCGTCCGCCTGCTGATAGTTTTCCAGCACGGCCACCAGGGTACGGCCTACGGCCAGGCCCGAACCGTTGAGGGTGTGCACCAGCTCCGGCTTGCCGGTTTCCGGGTTGCGGAAACGCGCCTGCATGCGACGGGCCTGGAAGTCACCGCAGTTGGAGCACGACGAAATCTCGCGGTATTTGTCCTGGCTCGGCACCCACACTTCCAGGTCGTAGGTTTTCACGGCGCTGAAGCCCATGTCACCTGTGCACAGGGCCAGTACGCGGTACGGCAGCTCCAGCAGCTGCAGCACGCGCTCGGCGTTGGCAGTCAGGCCTTCCAGGGCTTCCATGGAAGTCGACGGCTCTACCACCTGGACCATCTCGACCTTGTCGAACTGGTGCTGACGGATCATGCCACGGGTATCGCGACCCGACGCACCGGCTTCGCTACGGAAGCACGGGCTGTGGGCAACCAGCTTCAACGGCAGTTGCTTGGCGTCGAGGATTTCGCCGGCGACGATATTGGTCAGCGACACTTCGGCCGTCGGGATCAGGTACAGGTCGGCTTCGCCGTCGCGGCTGATCTTGAACAGGTCTTCTTCGAATTTCGGCAGTTGGCTGGTGCCCATCAACGCCGGCGCTTGAACCAGGTACGGGGTGTAGGCTTCTTCGTAACCGTGTTCGCCGGTGTGCAGGTTGATCATGAACTGCGCCAGTGCACGGTGCATGCGCGCAATCGGGCCGCGCAGCAAGGCAAAGCGTGCGCCGGACATTTTTGCCGCGGTTTCAAAATCCAGGCCACCGGTCAATTCGCCCAGGGCGACGTGGTCCTTGATCTCGAAATCGAAGGCTTTGGGCGTGCCCCAGCGGCGCACTTCGACGTTGCCGTCTTCATCTTCGCCGACCGGTACGGATTCGTGGGGCAGGTTCGGAATGCCCAGCAGGATCGAATCCAATTGGGTCTGAATGCCTTCCAGCTCGATTTTGCCGTCGGACAGCTCAGTGCCCATGCGCTCGACATCCGCCATCAACGGCGCGATGTCTTCACCACGCTGCTTGGCCTGGCCGATGGACTTGGAGCGCGCATTACGTTCAGCCTGCAGTGCTTCGGTGCGGGTCTGGACGGTCTTGCGCTGTTCTTCCAGCGCTTCGATGCGCGCAACATCCAAGGCAAAGCCACGGGATGCCAGGCGGTCCGCTACGTCCTGAAGGTTGCTACGTAACAGTTTGGAATCGAGCATGTCGGTCTCTCGTTATCAAAGTTTGGTCAAGGACAGGCCAGCCCAGGTGGCGAGCAGCCCGCCGAATACGCTGATAGCCGCATAGCCAATCGCCAGCGGCACTTGCCCGCTTTCCAGCAGGCGCACGGTATCCAGTGAAAAGGATGAAAAAGTCGTCAGGCCGCCAAGAAAGCCAACCATCAGGCCGGCACGTACCTCGACAGGCACTTCCGGGCGTAACAAAAACAGGCCGTATAACACGCCGATCAACAGGCAGCCCACGATATTAACGGCGAGCGTCGCCGTATAGAAGTGTTTCGGCCAATTGGCGTTGATCCAATTGCCGGTGGCGAAGCGCAACAGCGTCCCGGCAATCCCCCCCACCGAGACCGCGACCAGCAAAGGAATCATGATTTTCTCCGCTGCCTGGGGCTCAGACGGTCGAGGGCGGCCAGGTGATTGAGCTTTTCACCGATCTTCAGCTCCAGGCCACGGGGCACCGGCTGGTAGAACGGCTGCGGCTCCAGCTCATCGGGGAAGTAGTCTTCGCCGGCCGCGTAGGCGTCCGGCTCATCGTGGGCATAACGGTATTCGTCGCCATACCCCAGTTGCTTCATCAGCTTGGTCGGTGCGTTGCGCAGGTGCAGCGGCACTTCGAGGGAGCCGTGCTCGGCGGCCGCACGCAGGGCCGACTTGAAGCCCATGTACACCGCGTTGCTTTTTGGCGCGCAGGCCAGGTAAGTGATGGCCTGGGCCACCGCCAGCTCGCCTTCCGGGCTGCCGAGGCGCTCCTGCACCTCCCAGGCGGCCAGGCACAGGCTCAGGGCGCGCGGGTCGGCATTGCCGATGTCTTCGCTGGCCATGCGCACCACACGGCGCGCCAGGTACAACGGGTCGCACCCGCCGTCGATCATGCGCGCAAACCAGTACAGCGCACCGTCAGGGTTGGAACCGCGCACGGATTTGTGCAGCGCGGAAATCTGGTCGTAGAAGGCTTCGCCGCCCTTGTCGAAACGTCGGCGCGTGTCACCCAGCAGGCTTTGCAACAGGTCGACGCCAATCTCGCCACCGTCTTCGGCCAGGTCGGAGGCGTTCTCCAGCAGGTTGAGAAAGCGGCGCCCGTCACCATCGGCGGCGGTCAGCAAAATCTTGAAGCCTTCATCGCTGAGGCTCAGCTGACGCTTGCCCAGGCCCTTGTCTTCGCTCAAGGCACGGTGCAGCAGCTTTTGCATCGCCGCTTCATCCAGGCTCTTGAGCACATAGACCCGCGCCCGCGACAACAAGGCGTTGTTCAATTCAAAGGAAGGGTTTTCAGTGGTGGCGCCGATAAAGATCAGCGTACCGTCCTCGACATAAGGCAGGAACGCATCCTGCTGCGATTTGTTGAAGCGATGCACTTCGTCGACGAACAGGATAGTGCGCTTGCCGTATTGCCCGGCCTGCTGCTTGGCGACTTCCACCGCCTGGCGGATCTCCTTGACCCCGGCGAGCACCGCCGAGACCGTTTCAAAGTGCGCGTCCGAGACTTTCGCCAGCAGCCGCGCCAGGGTGGTCTTGCCCACGCCCGGCGGGCCCCAGAAAATCATCGAATGCAGCGCACCCTGCTCCAGGGCTTCGCGCAAGGGCTTGCCGCGAGCGAGCAGGTGTTCCTGACCGACGTACTCATCCAGGTTGGTCGAACGCAAGCGCGCGGCCAGTGGCTGGGCAATCGGGTCACTTCGAAACAGATCCATGGGCAGCGTTTGAAACCTCTGGGCAGTTTATTCCTGGATCACGTCGGCACCCTTGGGGATGTCGAACTTGAACTTGGACGCGGGCACCGGCTGGTTGGCCTTGACCCCGGAGAACAGGATATCGGTGCGCTGGCCGACGCTGTCGACCAGGCGCATGTTGTTGATCACGCCGTTGCCGAACGACAGGGACAGCGTGTCAAACAGCGTGTCCTTGGATTTTGGCTTGAGGGTGAACTCGATGACGTTGCTGGTCTGCTTGGAGGTGATGTCGAAGCTGTCGTTGATTTTCGACACATCCCCCGACAGCAGCAGCGCCGGGGTCTGGTTCAGGCGTGGATCGAGCTTCTTGATGGTGGCCTGCTCCAGGTCCGGGTCCCACAGCGTGACTTTCTGGCCGTCGGAAACGATGGTCTGCTCCGCCTTGCCTTCGGTGTGCCAGTAGAACAGGCCAGGGCGCTGCACCGCCATTTCACCAGCGGTTTCCTGCAACTGGGTGCCACCGGCATCCAGGGTCAGCTGGGAGAAGCGCGCGGTGAGGGTCTGGGATTTGTCCAACAGGTTCTTCAGGCTGGCGACGGAAGCCGGGTCAGCGTGAGCCGAAACAGCAGTCAGGGCCAGGGCCGGCAACAACAGCATGCGGATAAAGCGCATGGGAGTCCTCATTGAGTAGTCAGGGCACGCCGCGTGTTGCCACGCGGCGCGGGATCAGTCGCGCATCTGCCCGGGGGCGATGACTTCACGCGAGCCATTGGTGTTCATTGCGGTCACGACGCCGGCCATTTCCATGGCTTCGATCATGCGGGCAGCACGGTTGTAGCCGATTTTCAGCTTGCGCTGCACTGCGGAAATCGAGGCGCGGCGGCTTTCCAGCACGAAGGCCACGGCCTCGTCGTAGAGCGCGTCGGTTTCAGCATCATCGTCGCCACCGCTGCTGCCACCGTCGAAGCCGCTGCCGGCCTCTTCCACGCCAGCGAGAATGTCGTCGTTATATTCCGGCGCGCCGCGCAGTTTCCAGGCTTCGACCACACGGTGGACTTCGTCATCGGAAACAAAGGCGCCGTGAACGCGAATCGGCAGGCTGGTCCCCGGCGGCATGTACAGCATGTCACCGTGGCCCAGCAGTTGCTCGGCGCCACCCTGGTCGATGATGGTGCGCGAGTCGATCTTGCTGGAGACCTGGAACGCCATGCGCGTCGGGATGTTGGCCTTGATCAGGCCGGTGATCACGTCCACCGACGGCCGCTGGGTCGCAAGGATCAAGTGGATACCCGCCGCCCGCGCCTTCTGGGCGATACGGGCGATCAGCTCTTCAACCTTCTTGCCGACGATCATCATCATGTCGGCAAATTCATCGACCACCACCACGATAGTCGGCAGCTTGGTCAGCAATGGTGCTTCATCGTGAATGCTTTCGCGCTTGTACAGCGGGTCGGTCAACGGTGTGCCGGCGTCCTGGGCTTCCTTGACCTTGGCGTTGAAGCCCGACAGGTTACGCACGCCCATCTTCGCCATCAGCTTGTAGCGGCGCTCCATCTCGGCAACGCTCCAGCGCAGGGCGTTGGCGGCGTCCTTCATGTCGGTGACCACCGGGCACAGCAAGTGCGGGATGCCTTCGTAGATCGACAGTTCCAGCATCTTCGGGTCGATCATGATCAGCTTGGCGTCATCCGGCCCGGACTTGAACAGGATCGACAGGATCATGGCGTTCACACCCACCGACTTACCGGAACCGGTGGTACCGGCTACCAGCAGGTGCGGCATTTTCGCCAGGTCGGTAATCACCGGCTTGCCGCCGATGTCATGGCCGAGCGCCAAGGTGACCGGCGATTTGAAGTTGTCGTATTCCGGCGTAGACAGCACTTCGGAGAACCGCACGATCTGCCGGTCTTCGTTGGGGATCTCGATACCCACGGTGGTCTTGCCGGGGATCACTTCCACCACGCGCACGCTGGTCACCGCCAGGGAACGCGCCAAATCTTTGGCCAGGTTGGAAATGCGGCTGACTTTTACCCCGGCGGCCGGTTGGATTTCGTAACGGGTAATCACCGGGCCCGGATGGATCGAGTCCACCGACACTTCGACGCCGAATTCCTTGAGCTTGATTTCCAGCAGGTGGCCGACAGCCGCCAGGGATTCGGGGGAATAGTTGAGTTGTTTCTTTTCGGCCGGGTCCAGAATCGAGATCGGCGGCAAGGTGCCTTCGACGGCGCTGTCGATAAACAGCGGTGCCTGCTTCTCTTTTTGCACGCGATGGCTGGGCTCTGGCGCCTTGGGCGGTGCCGGGGCGATCACGGGCGGCACCTGCTTTTCACGGTCCGACATGTGCTTGCTCAGGGCCTGCTCGCGCTCAATCAAGCGCTCCTTGACCTTGGCTTGCTCGCGTCGGTCCGGCGTGCTGGGGGCCACCACCTCGTTGACACGGGTGTCGACCTCACGCAGCTGCGCCACCATTTGCTTGCGCTCGACACGGGCGGCCCACCAGCGGTTGGCTGCGCCCTGGAACAATTCGAACAGGTCGAGGGTGATCTTGCCGGTCACGTCCATCACCTTGAACCATGACAGGTCGGTGAATACCGTGAGGCCGAACAGGAACAGCGCGATGAACATCAGGGTGCTGCCCTGGATATTCAGGGTCCTGCGCGCCAGGTCGCCAAGGCTTTCGCCCAGGGCCCCGCCCGCGCCCGCCGGCAAGCCGGTCGGTGCATGGAAGTGGATATGCGCCAGCGCCGCGCCCGACAGCACCAGGAACACCAGGCCGATCAGGCGCCAGGAGAACAGCCAGCCGCTCCACTGCCACGGCTCGTGACGCTGGCGGAAGATCTGCCAGGTTTTGATCGCCAGCAACAGCGGGAAAATGTAGGCGAAGTAACCCAGGATCATGAAGAGGATATCGGCGCTGTAGGAACCTACAGGGCCGCCGAAATTCTGCACGTCATCGATCTTGCTGTTATGGCTCCAGCCCGGATCGTCCTTGCCATAGGTGAGCAAGGCCATCATCAGGAACAGGCACAGCGCACCGATGGCAATCAGTGCGCCTTCCTTGAGTCGGTAATGCAGGTGCTGGCGCCAGGCCGGTACGACTGCTGCTTTAGGTGCTGCGGCGGATTTCTTCAAAACGGGTCTATTCCTGCGCCTTTAGCGCGTCCATCTGTTGAATGACTACACACGACTGCTCTATCCGGAACAGTTGAAAAATGAACGAATGTTGCTGAATCTACTTTTAACACCCGGTGACGGATAGGTGAAATGGCGATAACGCCACAATGGCCGCATTGTACGGGTTTGCGTGCGCGATGCCACACACTTGCCCTTCACCTGACTGCACGGACAATTTGAGCATGCATTGCCTTTGCTGACAAAGGCTTATGAGCTGTATTTAGCAATCCAGGCAAGCTTGGCAAATGGCCGGCATCCGTCAGCCCCGATTACGACCACACCCTGTGTGCAGAGTTGCAGAAACACCCGCTCATGCTAATCCTCGTTAATAGCCTATTCGGGCTGGCCCCGTGGCGCCGGGTCGTTAATAATCAACGCTTGCGGTGCAGGTGCTGACCTGCCACTCCCCTCCCCTTCCGTAAGCCTGGATGCCATGCTGACCTGGTTACAACGCGACACCCTGACGTTCCCACCTTTGGCCAAGGCCATGCGCGAACCCAACGGCCTGCTCGCAGCCGGTGGCGACCTGTCGGCCGAACGGCTGATCCAGGCCTACCGCCATGGCTGCTTCCCCTGGTTCTCCGAAGGCCAGCCTATCCTCTGGTGGTCACCCGACCCTCGCACAGTGATATTCCCCGACGAGCTGCATGTTTCCCGCAGCCTCGGCAAATTATTGCGCCAGCAGCGCTATACCGTGACCTTCGACCAGGATTTCGCCGCCGTCATCCAAGCCTGCGCCGCGCCCCGCGCCTACGCCGATGGCACCTGGATCACCGAAGGTATCCAGAAGGCCTACCTGGAGCTGCACCAGCGCGGCTACGCGCATTCCGTCGAGGTCTGGGACCAGGGCGAACTGGTGGGCGGCCTGTATGGCCTGGCGATGGGCCAGTTGTTTTTTGGCGAATCCATGTTCAGCCGCGCCGACAATGCCTCCAAATTCGGCTTCGCCACGTTGACTCGGCAACTGCAAGCCTGGGGATTTGTGCTGATCGATTGCCAGATGCCCAACGATCACCTGCACAGCCTGGGTGCCCGCGGCATACCGCGCAGCGTCTTCGCTGACTTCCTGCATAAACATCTGGACCAACCCAACGCCGGGCCGTGGGTTTCCTAGGCGACTTTCGCGCACGTGGCTTACACTTATTTCAAAGCTTATCCCGAGGGTTGATCATGACCGAGTTGGCGCGCTTGAAGTTCTATGCCACTCAAGCCCACTCTTGCAGCTATCTGCCCGACGAGCAGGCCACCACGCTGTTCCTCGATCCCAGCCAGCCCATGGACGTGCATGTGTATGCCGACCTGTCCGAGATGGGCTTTCGGCGCAGCGGCGATCACCTGTACCGCCCCCATTGCCAGAACTGCAATGCCTGCGTGCCTGCGCGCATCCCGGTTGCGCAGTTTTCGCCTGACCGTAATCAGAAACGCATTCTCAAGCGCAACGCCGACCTGACCGTGCACGCCACCAAACCCCAATACAGCGAAGAATATTTCGATCTCTACCAACGCTATATCGAGCAGCGTCATGCCGACGGCGATATGTATCCGCCCAGCCGCGACCAGTTTTCCACGTTCCTGGTGCGTGACCTGCCCTTTTCGCGTTTCTACGAGTTCCGCCTCGACGGCCGCCTGCTGGCCGTGGCGGTGACCGACCTGCTGCCCAACGGCCTCTCGGCGGTGTACACCTTCTATGAACCGACCGAAGAACGCCGCAGCCTCGGGCGCTTCGCCATCCTCTGGCAAATAGGCGAAGCGCTGCGCCTTGAGCTGGAAGCCGTGTACCTCGGATACTGGATCAAGAACTGCAAAAAGATGAACTACAAGACCCAATATCGACCCATTGAGCTGCTGATTAATCAAAGATGGGTCACGCTTAACTAGAACCCCTTGGCTTGAACACCCTTTTTCGGGCACAATGCACGCCGCTTTTGCCTGGCGCAGTTGCACCGGGCCATTCACTGGATACCGAGGGCTTTACTGCATGTCGAAAGAAGACAGCTTCGAAATGGAAGGCACTGTCGTCGACACCCTGCCCAACACCATGTTTCGTGTGGAGTTGGAAAATGGGCACGTCGTAACCGCGCATATCTCCGGCAAGATGCGCAAGAACTACATTCGTATTCTTACCGGTGACAAAGTGCGCGTCGAGCTGACGCCCTATGACTTGAGCAAAGGGCGCATCACTTACCGCGCTCGCTAAGCAAGTCAATACAAAACGCCCGGTTATGCCGGGCGTTTTTGTGTGCGCAGGATTTATAGAGGCTGCAAAACAACTGTAGGAGCGAGCTTGCTCGCGAAGAACTCAAGGACAACGCAGTGAATCAGACAGCATGCGTTATCGTTGACGATCTTCGCGAGCAAGCTCGCTCCTACAGGTTTACCGCTATCAGGCCATTTCAGCCGTGGTCTCGAACTCGAAGGTCAGCTCGCCGTCCTTCAGGTCGATGTGCACCACCCCACCATGGTCGGAGAGTTCGCCGAACAGGATCTCTTCGGCCAGTGGCCGCTTGATCTTGTCCTGGATCAGACGCGCCATTGGGCGAGCACCCATTGCCGCATCGTAGCCGCCCTCTGCGATCCAACTGCGGGCCGCTTCCGTCACATCCAGCTGCACGCGCTTGTCTTCCAACTGCGCTTGAAGCTCGGTGAGGAACTTGTCCACCACGCTTTTGATAACCTCATGGCTGAGGCGACCAAACTGGATAATGGTGTCCAGGCGGTTACGGAACTCCGGCGTGAAGCTCTTCTTGATCACTTCCATGGCATCGGAGGAGTGATCCTGATGCGTAAAGCCGATCGAAGCCCGCGCCGCGGTTTCAGCACCGGCGTTGGTGGTCATGATCACGATCACGTTGCGGAAGTCCGCCTTGCGCCCGTTGTTGTCGGTCAGGGTCCCGTGGTCCATGACCTGCAACAGCAGGTTGAAGACTTCCGGGTGAGCCTTTTCGATTTCATCGAGCAACAATACGCAATGTGGCTGCTTGGTGATCGCCTCGGTCAACAGGCCGCCCTGGTCGAAGCCGACATAGCCCGGAGGCGCACCGATCAAGCGCGACACAGTGTGGCGCTCCATGTACTCGGACATGTCGAAACGGACCAGTTCGATACCCATGGCCTTGGCCAACTGGCGAGCTGCCTCGGTCTTGCCGACGCCGGTCGGGCCTGCGAACAGGAACGAACCGACTGGCTTGTCCGGCGACTTGAGGCCAGCACGGGACAACTTGATCGCAGTGGACAGCGAGTCGATAGCCGCATCCTGACCAAACACGGTGAGCTTGAGGTCGCGCTCCAGGTTACGCAGCAGCTCCTTGTCGGAACTGGTGACGTGTTTTGGCGGAATCCGCGCGATTTTGGCCACGATGTCCTCGACCTGAGGCACGTCGATGCGCTTCACACGCTTCTCGACCGGCTGCAGGCGCTGGTAGGCACCCGCTTCGTCGATCACATCGATGGCCTTGTCGGGCATATGCCGATCATTGATGTAGCGCGACGCCAGCTCAGCCGCCGCACGCAAGGCCTCATCGGTGTACTCGATGCCATGGTGCGCTTCAAAACGCCCCTTGAGCCCGCGCAGGATACCAATGGTGTCTTCAACCGACGGCTCGGACACGTCGACTTTCTGGAAGCGACGCGCCAGGGCACGGTCTTTTTCGAAAATGCCGCGAAACTCCTGGAAGGTGGTCGAGCCGATGCAGCGGATATCACCCGAAGACAGCAATGGCTTGAGCAGGTTGGAGGCGTCCATCACCCCACCGGAAGCCGCACCGGCACCAATGATGGTGTGGATCTCGTCGATGAACAGGATCGCCTGCGGACGTTTTTTCAGCTCGCCGAGCAACGCCTTGAAGCGCTTTTCGAAGTCGCCACGGTACTTGGTCCCAGCGAGCAACGCGCCCAGGTCAAGGGAGTAGACGACACTGCTGGCCAGCAGGTCTGGCACCTGGTTGTCGACAATGCGCTTGGCCAGGCCTTCGGCAATCGCGGTTTTACCCACGCCCGCCTCGCCCACAAGCAACGGGTTGTTCTTGCGACGCCGCGCGAGAATCTGCGCTACGCGCTCGACCTCGCTCTCACGCCCGACCAGCGGATCGATCCGCCCCTGGCGCGCCATTTCATTGAGGTTGCTGGCATAGGCATCCAGCGGGTTGCTTGAAGAAGAAGACTCACCGCCCTCCTCGTCCTGCATATCCTGCTCACCCTCGGAATGATCGCCATGCCCAGGCACCTTGGAGATACCGTGGGCGATGTAATTGACCACATCAATACGGGCAACGCTCTGCTGCTTGAGCAGGAACACGGCCTGGCTTTCCTGTTCGCTGAAAATTGCCACAAGCACGTTCGCGCCTGTGACCTCACGCTTACCGGAGCTCTGTACGTGGAACACAGCACGCTGCAATACCCGCTGGAAGCCCAGGGTTGGCTGGGTTTCGCGGTCCTCGTCATGCACGGGGATCAGTGGCGTGGTGGAGTCGATAAACTCCTGCAGGTCATGCTTGAGCTTGTCGAGGTTGGCGCCGCACGCACGTAGAACGGTGGCGGCAGCTTCGTTATCCAAAAGTGCCAGCAAAAGGTGTTCGACGGTCATGAATTCATGACGCTTCGAACGAGCCTCCTTGAAGGCAAGATTGAGGGTGACTTCGAGCTCGCGGTTTAACATAGCTTCACCTCATACCCAAGTGGTCGGCGTTAACCGTCCTTCTCGATTTCACAGAGTAGCGGATGCTGGCTTTCCCTGGCGTACTGGTTGACCTGCATGGCCTTTGTCTCGGCGATGTCGCGGGTAAACACTCCACATACTGCCCGTCCTTCTGTGTGAACGGCCAGCATTACCTTGGTCGCCAACTCGCGGTTCAGGTTGAAAAACACCTCGAGCACTTCGACGACGAAATCCATCGGTGTGTAGTCATCATTAAACAAAACCACCTTGTACATCGGCGGCGCCTGTAAAGCAGGCTTCGCCTCCTGAACAGCAATGCCTGCAGAACCGTCGTCGTCATGTTCCTGATCCGGGCGATCCTGATTGAATGTTAGTCGAATCTGGCTGTTTGCATGCATGGGAAAGAAAGGTTCGTCAGTGGTTCAATTACAGTGGTGGGGGCGAGCTGTCAGAATTTCAACTCTGACCGACTGGTCGCCTTGACTATCGGCAAATCGGTGTTACAACCAATAGAGCCCACAGTGGGTAAAAAAGGTCCGCGCAGTCAACCTTATTTATTCGGGTTAGGACGGATAGACAGGATGATACTCCAGTGATGGAGTCTGGTGCAGAGGGATAAGGGAATGGCTAGTGGTACGGTCAAATGGTTCAACAATGCCAAGGGTTACGGCTTCATTAATGAAGACGGCAAAAAAGAAGACCTTTTTGCGCATTACTCAGCGATCCAGGTGGATGGGTACAAAACGCTGAAGGCGGGTCAACCGGTATCCTTTGAGATTACCCAAGGCCCAAAGGGCTTGCATGCGGAGAAGATCGAAGTAATCGCCACTACGCCTGCCACAGAAAAGGTTGCGGCACCCGGTCAAAAATCAAGACAAGAAAAGCAACAGGCCTGAGCAGCCACCGAGCACAGCATTGAAAGCAAATCGGCTGCCCCGAATCATCAGGGCAGCCGGTTTTATTTGCCTGTTTACATATGTTTGATCAACGCATCTCCAAAGCCCGACGACGACACCAGCGTAGCGCCATCCATCAGACGCTCGAAGTCATAGGTCACGGTCTTGGCCGAAATCGCGCCGTTGGTGCCCTTGATGATCAGATCCGCCGCCTCGACCCAGCCCATATGCCGCAGCATCATTTCCGCCGAAAGAATCAATGAACCCGGGTTGACCTGATCCTTGCCCGCATACTTGGGCGCAGTACCGTGAGTGGCTTCGAACATCGCCACAGTGTCCGACAGGTTGGCCCCCGGCGCGATACCAATACCACCGACCTCCGCCGCCAAGGCATCAGACAGGTAGTCGCCATTAAGGTTGAGGGTCGCGATCACGTCATATTCAGCCGGGCGCAGCAGGATCTGCTGGAGCATGGCGTCGGCAATGGCATCCTTGACCACTACATTCTTGCCGGTCTTGGGGTTCTTGAACTGCATCCACGGCCCGCCATCGAGCAAGGTCGCACCGAACTCTTCAGCCGCCACCTCATAGGCCCACTCCTTGAAGGCACCCTCGGTGAACTTCATGATGTTGCCTTTGTGCACGATGGTCAGCGAGTCGCGGTCATTATCCACCACATACTGCAGAGCCTTGCGCGCCAGGCGCTTGGTGCCCTCTTTGGAGACCGGCTTGACGCCAATCCCGCAATCCTGGTCGAAACGGATCTTGGTAACGCCCATTTCTTCCTTGAGGAACTTGATCACCTTGATCGCTTCCGGCGAACCAGCCTTCCACTCGATGCCCGCGTAAATATCCTCGGAGTTCTCACGGAAGATGGTCATGTCCACGTCGCCAGGCTTTTTCACCGGGCTGGGCACGCCTTCGAACCAGCGCACCGGGCGCAGGCACACATACAGGTCGAGCTGCTGACGCAGCGCTACGTTCAACGAACGGATACCGCCACCCACCGGCGTTGTCAGCGGGCCCTTGATGGACACCACGTAATCCTTGACCGCATCCAGGGTTTCCTGGGGCAGCCAGGTGTCCTGGTCGTAGACTTGAGTGGCCTTTTCGCCAGCGTACACCTCCATCCAGGAGATTTTGCGCTTGCCGCCGTAAGCCTTTTCAACAGCGGCGTCGACCACCTTGATCATCACCGGGCTGATGTCGACGCCAATACCGTCACCTTCAATGTAGGGGATGATCGGTTGGTCAGGAACATTGAGAGAATGGTCTGCATTGACGGTGATTTTGTCGCCGACTGCCGGAACCTGAATCTTCTTGTATCCCATGCTGAACTCCATCTATGGATTGAACATCTGGCTGCGTTCGAGCCTACTCCAGATAAATGGCGACTGAAACCTCACGCCATGCTCATTTGCATCGAAAACAGCACATTTGGTGGCCTACAAGCCTGAAAGCAAAGGGAAAAGCGCCAATCTTGAGCACACCCCACCACCCCACGCACCTGCGACCTTTAGACCAATGGACGAGCCTCCTTTTTCATGAAGGCTCAGCGTAAGCATAGCGACCTATGTATAATGCCGCCGCTGACCAAAGAGTCACGACGGCGGACCGCTCTAGAACGTAGCCTTTCGCCAGAAAGCCGGACTATTACCATAGCCCACCCGCTTGACGCTCGACTGATGCAAACCAACATCACCGCGAAGAAACCTCGACATTTCGCTCATGGATGACTTTGAACGAACGCGCTCTACCCGGCGCATCTCGAGTTTCTGCGCACGCTTTCAGCAAAGAAGAGAGTTAATCCGAATATGCCCACCCGCTCGAAGATCATCTACACCTTCACCGACGAAGCCCCAGCCCTCGCCACCTATTCACTGCTGCCTATCGTAGAGGCCTTCACCGCTTCCGCTGATATTGCCGTGGAAACCCGCGACATTTCCCTCGCCGGGCGCATCCTCGCAAGCTTCCCCGAGCAACTGGGCACCAAGGCCATCCCGGACCACCTCGCCGAACTGGGCGACCTGGCCGTTACGCCTGAAGCCAACATCATCAAGCTTCCCAACATCAGCGCCTCGACCCCGCAGCTGCAAGCCGCGATCAAGGAACTGCAGGCCCAGGGCTACGCCCTGCCGGACTACCCTGAAACCGTAACCACCGACGCGGAAAAAGAAACCCGTGCACGTTACGACAAGGTCAAGGGCAGCGCCGTGAACCCGGTCCTGCGCGAAGGCAACTCCGACCGTCGCGCACCGCTGTCGGTCAAGAACTACGCACGCAAGCACCCGCACAAAATGGGCGCCTGGGCGGCCGACTCCAAGTCGCACATTGCCCACATGAACAACGGCGACTTCTACGGCAGCGAAAAAGCCGTGCAGATCGAAACCGCTGACGCTGTCAAAATTGCGCTGGTTGCAAAGGACGGCACCACCACCGTCCTGAAGGAAAAGACCAGCGTTCAGGCCGGCGAAATCATCGACACCGCCGTGCTGAGCAAGAAAGCGCTGCGCAGCTTCATCGCCGCTGAAATCGAAGACGCCAAGAAGCAAGGCGTGCTGCTGTCGGTTCACTTGAAAGCCACCATGATGAAGGTCTCCGACCCGATCATGTTCGGCCAGATCGTTGCCGAGTTCTATAAAGACGCATTGGCCAAGCACGCGACCGTGCTGGAGCAGATCGGCTTCAACCTGAACAACGGCATCGGCGACCTGTACGCCCGCATCAAGGCCCTGCCGGCCGACCAGCAAGCGCAGATCGAAGCCGACATCCAGGCGGTCTACGCCGTTCGCCCTGCCCTGGCGATGGTCAACTCCGACAAAGGCATCACCAACCTGCACGTGCCAAGCGACGTCATCGTCGACGCCTCGATGCCAGCGATGATCCGTGACTCCGGCAAGATGTGGGGCACCGACGGCCAACTGCACGACACCAAGGCTGTGATCCCGGATCGCTGCTACGCCACCATCTACCAGGCGGTCATCGAAGACTGCAAGGCCAATGGCGCCTTCGACCCCACCACCATGGGCAGCGTGCCAAACGTTGGCCTGATGGCGAAGAAAGCCGAAGAGTACGGCTCCCACGACAAGACCTTCCAGATCAAGGCTGACGGCGTTGTCCGCGTCACCGACAGCCAGGGCAACCTGCTGATGGAACAGAACGTCGAAGCTGGCGACATCTTCCGTATGTGCCAGACCAAAGACGCGCCGATCCAGGACTGGGTCAAGCTCGCCGTCAACCGTGCCCGCGCCAGCAACACCCCGGCCATCTTCTGGCTGGACCCTAAGCGTGCCCACGATGGTGTAGTCGTCGAGAAAGTTCAGGCTTACCTGAAAGACCACAACACCGAAGGCCTGGACATCCGCATCATGGCCCCGGTCGATGCGATGAAGTTCACCCTGGAGCGCACCCGCAAGGGCCTGGACACCATCTCGGTGACCGGCAACGTACTGCGCGACTACCTGACCGACCTGTTCCCGATCATGGAACTGGGCACCAGCGCCAAGATGCTGTCGATCGTGCCGCTGATGAATGGCGGTGGCCTGTTCGAAACCGGCGCTGGCGGCTCGGCACCTAAACACGTACAGCAACTGCTGGAAGAAAACTTCCTGCGCTGGGATTCCCTGGGCGAGTTCCTGGCCCTGGCCGCGTCCCTTGAGCATTTGGGTGTGACGTACAACAACCCGAAAGCCCTGGTACTGTCCAAGACCCTGGACCAGGCCACCGGCCAGTTCCTGGACAACAACAAGTCGCCATCGCGTAAGGTCGGCAACATCGACAACCGCGGCAGCCACTTCTACCTGGCGCTGTACTGGGCACAAGCCCTGGCCGCCCAGACTGAAGACACTGCACTGCAAGCGCAGTTTGGCGAATTGGCCAAAACCCTGGCCGAGAACGAAGCAACCATCGTTGCCGAACTCAACGCCGTACAGGGCAAGCCAGTGGACATCGGCGGCTACTACGCGCCGAACCCAGAGCTGACCAGCAAGGCCATGCGCCCAAGCAACACCCTCAATGCGGCGATTGCCAAGTTGAAGTAAGGTTGTAAGGATGCAAAGAAGCCCCGGCCAAGTGCCGGGGTTTCTGTTTGTCGGGACTTCGTTGAAGAAACTCAATCAAATGTGGGAGCTGGCTTGACTTAATGCCAGTCAGTTAAGCGGTCGTCGCCTTCTGTAGGAGCGAGCTTGCTCGCGAAGAACGTCAACGATAACGCGTGCTTGCTGAATGAACGCGGCGCCTTTGAGTTTTTCGCGAGCAAGAACTAGGCGTCCCCCTCGCTCCTACAAAAAAGCCTTAACTGACTGGCATTAAGGCAAGCCAGCTCCCACATTGAACGTGCCACCTTCCAGATACCGAGGTTTGCAATGACCTGGCTCCCCCACATCACCGTCGCCACCATCGTCGAAGACAACGGCAAGTTCCTGATGGTCGAAGAACTCAAGGGCGGGCGCGCCGTGCTCAACCAGCCCGCCGGCCACCTGGACCCGAACGAAACCCTGACCGAGGCCGCCGTGCGCGAAACACTGGAAGAAACCGGTTGGGACGTGCAAGCCACCGGCATCGTCGGCATCTACCTGTACACCGCACCGAGCAATGGCGTGACCTACCAACGGGTCTGCTTTATCGCCACGGCGTTGAAACACCACCCGGATTATCAACTCGACGAAGGCATCCTGCGCGCCCGCTGGCTGACCCGTGACGAGCTGATGGCCGTGCGCGACGACTGGCGCAGCGAGCTGATTATCCGCTGCATCGATGATTATCTGGCCGGCCAGCGCCACAGTCTCGAATTGATCCGCCCTTCTCTTTAGCCTTGCGGGCCCAGGCCTGCTAGAATCGCGTCCTTTTTCAAGACACCCGTTGAAACCCTATGCGTGATCCAGCCCCTTCTGACACACAAAAGAAGCGCGTCATCGTCGGCATGTCCGGCGGCGTGGACTCTTCCGTTTCCGCCGTTCTGCTCATGGAGCAGGGTTATGAGGTGGAAGGCCTGTTCATGAAGAACTGGGAAGAAGACGATGGAACGGAATACTGCACCGCCATGGACGACCTGGCGGACGCCCAGGCCGTGTGCGACAAGATCGGCATCAAGCTGCACACCGCCAACTTCGCCGCCGAGTACTGGGACAACGTGTTCGAGCACTTCCTGGCCGAATACAAGGCCGGCCGCACGCCGAACCCGGACATCCTGTGTAACCGCGAAATCAAGTTCAAGGCCTTCCTCGACTACGCCATGATGCTCGGTGCCGACCTGATAGCTACCGGCCACTACGTGCGCCGTCGCGATATCGATGGCCGCACCGAACTGCTCAAGGGCCTGGACCCGAACAAGGACCAGAGCTACTTCCTGCATGCCGTCGGCGGTGAACAGATCGCCAAGACCCTGTTCCCGGTCGGCGAGCTGGAAAAGCCCGAAGTGCGCAAAATCGCAGAGAAACATGGCCTGGCCACCGCCAAGAAGAAAGACTCCACCGGGATCTGCTTTATCGGCGAGCGGCGCTTCAGCGATTTCCTCAAGCAATACCTGCCGGCGCAACCGGGCGAGATCAAAACCACTGACGGCGAAGTGATCGGCCGCCACCATGGCCTGATGTACCACACCATTGGCCAGCGCCAGGGCCTGGGCATCGGCGGCTTGAAAGACGCAGGTGAAGAGCCGTGGTACGTGCTGGTCAAGGACCTGGAAAACAACGTGCTGGTGGTCGGCCAAGGCAATGAGCACCCGCTACTGTTCTCCGGCGCCCTGCTCGCTTCCGAAATCTATTGGGTCAACCCGATCGACCTGAGCACCCCGCGCCGCCTGACTGCCAAGGTGCGCTATCGCCAGAGCGACCAGCCCTGCACCCTGGAAAAAACCGCCACCGGTTACCGCGCCACCTTCGATGACCCGCAACGCGCGGTCACCCCTGGCCAGTCCGTGGTGTTCTATGACGGCGAAATCTGCCTGGGCGGCGGCGTGATTGAAGTCGCGCAAGCCTGGAGCAACCCGGCATGAGCCCGACCCAGGAGCAATTGACGGCCCTTGGCGGTGTGTTTCTCGCTGCGGTACTGGTGGACAAGATCGCCAAGACCGGCCAGGTCACTGAAGCCGGCCTGACCTGCATGCTCGGCAGCCTGCTGATCCGTGACCCCAAGGACACCCTTGAGGTTTACGGCGGCGACGACCTGGCCCTGCGTGAAGGCTATCGCGCCCTGGTCGGCGCCCTGGAGCGCGACCCCAGCACTTTGCAGCGCGAACCGTTGCGCTATGCCCTGTCGATGCTTGGCCTTGAGCGCCAATTGGCCAAGCGTGACGACCTGCTGGACACCATCGGCAAGCGCCTGCCGCAGATCCAGTCCCAGGTAGAACACTTCGGCCCGGCCCACGAAAACGTGATCGCCGCCTGTGGTGCGCTGTACCAGGACACCTTGAGTACCCTGCGCCAGCGTATCCAGGTGCACGGCGACATGCGCAACCTGCAACAACCCAACAACGCGTCGAAAATCCGCGCCCTGCTCCTGGCCGGTATTCGTTCGGCACGCTTGTGGCGCCAACTGGGCGGTCATCGCTGGCAGCTGGTGATCAGCCGGCGCAAATTGCTCAAAGAGCTTTACCCGTTGATGCGCAACGAATAAGTCGCATCAGCAGGCCATTTTCAAGCCGTTACGCGTAATACGCCGGTCAGTTGGCAACGGACCGGCGGATTTTTTCATGTATGATACGCGCCCCATTTCGTTGCCCGACTGTCCGAGAACACCCCATGCAGCTCTCTTCGCTCACTGCGGTTTCCCCTGTTGACGGCCGCTACGCCGGCAAAACCCAGGCCCTGCGCCCTATTTTCAGCGAATACGGTTTGATCCGTGCGCGTGTACTGGTTGAAGTGCGCTGGCTCCAGCGCCTGGCCGCTCACCCTGCCATTGGCGAAGTGCCGGCGTTTTCCGCCGAGGCCAACGCTGTATTGAACACCCTGGCGGAAAACTTCTCCCTGGAGCACGCCGAGCGTGTGAAAGAGATCGAGCGCACCACCAACCACGACGTCAAAGCCATCGAGTACCTGCTCAAAGAGCAAGCGGCCAAGCTGCCGGAACTGGCCCAAGTCAGCGAATTCATCCACTTTGCCTGCACCAGCGAGGACATCAACAACCTGTCCCACGCCCTGATGCTGCGCGAAGGCCGTGATGACGTGATGCTGCCGCTGATGCGCCAGACCGCCAACGCTATCCGTGAACTGGCGATCCGTTTCGCTGATGTGCCGATGCTCTCGCGCACCCACGGCCAGCCGGCTTCGCCGACCACCCTGGGCAAAGAGCTGGCCAACGTGGTGTACCGCCTGGAGCGCCAGATCGCTCAAGTGGCCGCCGTGCCATTGCTGGGCAAGATCAACGGCGCCGTAGGCAACTACAACGCCCACCTGTCGGCCTACCCTGAGATCGACTGGGAAGCCAACGCCCGCGCCTTCATCGAAGACGAATTGGGCCTGGGCTTCAACCCCTACACCACGCAGATCGAACCGCACGACTACATCGCCGAGCTGTTCGACGCGATTGCGCGCTTCAACACCATCCTGATCGATTTCGATCGCGATATCTGGGGCTACATCTCCCTGGGCTACTTCAAGCAGCGCACCATTGCCGGCGAAATCGGTTCTTCGACCATGCCGCACAAGGTCAACCCGATCGACTTCGAAAACTCCGAAGGCAACCTGGGTATTGCCAACGCCCTGTTCCAGCACCTGGCCAGCAAGTTGCCGATCTCTCGCTGGCAGCGCGACCTGACCGACTCCACCGTACTGCGCAACCTCGGTGTCGGCTTTGCCCACAGCGTGATCGCATACGAAGCCAGCCTCAAAGGCATCAGCAAGCTGGAGCTCAACGAGCAGAAGATTGCCGCTGACCTGGACGCGTGCTGGGAAGTACTGGCCGAGCCGATCCAGACCGTGATGCGCCGCTACAACATCGAAAACCCCTACGAGAAGCTGAAAGAATTGACGCGCGGCAAGGGCATCAGCCCCGAAGCGCTGCAAACTTTCATCGACGGCCTGGACATGCCAGCCGCGGCCAAGGCCGAGCTGAAACTGCTCACCCCGGCCAACTACATCGGCAACGCTGTAGAGCAAGCCAAGCGCATCTGATCCAAGCAAGCTCCTTTGAGACGCCCGGCCGCGCCGGGCGTTTTTATTCCTGTCTTAAAAGTGCTTTTTTTCAATAGGTTACACATGAATCCTGATATCCCTCTTCAACTTCTGGGCGGCATCACGGCACGGGAATTCCTGCGCGACTACTGGCAGAAAAAACCGCTGCTGATCCGCCAGGCCATCCCTGACTTCGAAAGCCCGATCGATGCCGACGAACTGGCAGGCCTGGCCCTGGAAGAAGAAGTCGAGTCGCGCCTGGTGATCGAACACGGCGAGCGCCCGTGGGAACTGCGCCGCGGCCCGTTCGCCGAAGACGCTTTCAGCACCCTGCCCGAGCGTGAGTGGACCCTGCTGGTGCAGGCGGTCGACCAGTTCGTGCCGGAAGTGGCTGAGCTGCTGGAGCACTTCCGCTTCCTGCCGAGCTGGCGTATCGATGATGTGATGATCAGCTTCGCCGCGCCGGGTGGCAGCGTCGGTCCGCATTTCGATAACTACGATGTGTTCCTGCTGCAAGCCCAGGGCAAGCGCAACTGGAAGATCGGCCAGATGTGCAATTCCGAAAGCCCGTTGCTGCAACACGCCGACCTGCGCATCCTCGCCGAATTCGAAGAAAGCGCCGAATGGGTGCTGGAACCGGGCGACATGCTCTACCTGCCACCGCGCCTGGCCCATTTCGGTATTGCTGAAGACGACTGCATGACCTATTCCGTGGGTTTCCGTGCACCGAGCGCCGCTGAAGTGCTGACCCACTTCACCGACTTCCTCAGCCAGTACCTGACCGACGAAGAGCGCTACACCGACGCCGACGCCCAACCCGTCAGCGACCCGCACCAGATCCAGGGCGACGCACTGGACCGCCTCAAGGGCTTGCTCGCCGAGCACATGAGCGATGAGCGCATGCTGCTGACCTGGTTCGGCCAGTTCATGACCGAGCCACGCTACCCGGAACTGGTGGCCGGCGAAGAGTTGGGCGAAGAAGACTTCGTCAACAGCCTGCAAGACGGCGCGATCCTGGTGCGCAACCCGAGCGCGCGCCTGGCCTGGTCCGAAGTGGACGACGACGTGCTGCTGTTCGCCAGCGGCCAGAGCCGTTACCTGCCGGGCAAACTGCGTGAACTGTTGAAGCTGGTGTGCTCGGCCGATGCACTGCACAGCGAAAACCTCAGCGAATGGCTGGCCGACGAAGATGGCCGCGACCTGCTGTGCGAGCTGGTCAAGCAAGGCAGCCTGGGGTTCGCGGATGAATAGAATTCACGTAAGTGTCGCGGACTGGCGAAAGGATATCGACGAGATTCGGCGCATTCGTGAAGCGGTATTCATCGCTGAACAATCGGTCCCGCCTGAATTGGAGTGGGACGCGGACGATGCCGGCGCCATGCATTTTCTTGCATACGAAGGCGACTTCCCGATTGGCACCGCTCGATTGCTGCCCAGCGGCGAGATCGGTCGGGTATCGGTGCTCAAGGACTGGCGCGGACTGAAAGTCGGCGACAAGCTGATGGAAGCGGTGATTGGCGAGGCGGTGAAACGCGGCCAGACCAGGCAATTCCTGAGTGCGCAGGTGTATGCAGCACCGTTCTATGAGCGACTGGGTTTCAAGATCGTCAGCGATGAGTTTCTTGAGGTCGGGATTCCGCATGTGGACATGGTGCGCGAGGGCTGAGCTGTCTCGTTCGCGAGCAAGCCCGCTCCCACATTTGACCGCATTCCAAAGAATGTACTCGGTCAAGTGTGGGAGCTGGCTTGCCTGCGATAGCCCTATCAGCAACACCACAAAATGCCCTGCCTGCCAGGGCATTTTGCCGTCTACGATTCAACTTGCGACCCACCAGGCCGACAAACTGGCACTATCCAGCAAATGACTCGCAGAGATAACGGACATGCCCCTACGCACCCTGCTCACCGCCCTCCTGATGACCGTCAGCGCTTGCGCCATGGCCGCCACTGAAGTCGTCAACCTGAACAACCGCACCAGCGCCGACCTGCTGCCCGTGGCGCAGAACTTCATCGGCAAGGACGGCACCGTCAGCGCCTACGGCAACCAACTTATCGTTAACGCTGAGCCCGCCAAGATCGAGAGCTTGCGCGCACTGCTCGGCCAATTGGATACACCGGCCAAACGCTTACTGATCACCGTCGATACCAACGAGAACAACCAGCAGAACAGCGGCGACAGCCAGACCCGCATCATCAGCTACGGCACTGCCAGCCGCGACGGTGGCGTGCAGCAGATCCAGGCCAGCGAAGGCGTGCCCGCGCTGATCCAGGTCGGCCAGAGCGTACCGCTGACCACCACGCAACAGGACAGCTATGGCCGTCTGCAAAACCAGACCCAGTATCGCAACGTCACCCAGGGTTTTTACGTGACCGCCAGCGTCACCGGCGAGACCGTACACCTGGCCATCAGCACCAATCGTGACCGCATGAGCCAGGAACGTCCCGATGTAGTGAACGTGCAAAGCACCGACACAACCGTCAGCGGCCGCCTGGGCGAATGGATTCCCCTGGCGGGCATCAATCGTGAAACCCAGGCGGACAAATCCTCTACAACCCGCAGCTACTCTACTCAGGGCCGCGATGACCTGACTTTACGGGTCAAGGTCGACACCCTGAACTGAAGCACCGAAAACTGACTGGCAAGTCGCATTAGACTAAAGATGTAGTGCTCAAAAAAAAGCACTACAAAACATTTGACGAGCCAAAAAAGCATGGGCATGATGGCCTCGCTCCCGCTAATCAGAGGCCCTGGCAAGGGCCTTCGGATCGCCGCTCTAAGCTACCCACCTGAGCCGATTCGTGTCTGTACCGCCCACAAGGTGTGTTTGACGTTGGTTGCGACTGGAACGAAGTTGTCCCGAGGGACGGAAGCTAACCAGGTAACCCGGCTACACACTGATGGATCGTACCAAGGCCCACGACGCCCGAAGACCGTTCGCAGTTTGCCCTTACCTGCTCAATTCCCCCTTGAGCCCCATCGTTCATCCCGTCGCTTACCTCCGTCAGATTTGACTTGAACACCAAAGCTTCTGGTCAGCGAGCAACCCTACCCAGGCAACGAATGCCGGGCTGGCAAACGGATACTTCAAACAAGACGCGACGAGGTTTTTCCCCATGGCACTGACACGCGAACAGCAAATTGCAGCCCTTGAAAAAGACTGGGCTGAAAACCCACGCTGGAAAGGCGTGACCCGCGCTTATTCCGCTGCTGACGTCGTCCGCCTGCGTGGCTCGGTCCAACCTGAGCACACCTTTGCAAAACTCGGCGCCGAGAAGCTGTGGAACCTGGTCACCCAAGGTGCCAAGCCTTCTTTCCGTCCCGACAAAGATTTCGTCAACTGCATGGGCGCCCTCACTGGCGGCCAGGCAGTCCAGCAGGTAAAAGCCGGTATCCAGGCGATCTACCTGTCCGGCTGGCAAGTGGCAGCGGACAACAACTCCGCTGAATCCATGTACCCCGACCAATCGCTGTACCCGGTGGACTCGGTGCCAACCGTGGTCAAGCGCATCAATAACTCGTTCCGTCGTGCCGACCAGATCCAGTGGAAAGCCGGCAAGAATCCGGGCGATGAAGGCTACATCGACTACTTCGCGCCAATCGTGGCAGACGCCGAAGCCGGTTTCGGCGGCGTACTCAACGCCTACGAGCTGATGAAGAGCATGATCGAGGCAGGCGCTGCCGGCGTGCACTTCGAAGACCAGCTGGCTTCGGTGAAAAAATGCGGCCACATGGGCGGCAAGGTACTGGTACCGACCCAGGAAGCCGTACAGAAGCTGACCGCTGCTCGCCTGGCCGCTGACGTGGCCGGTACACCAACCATCATCCTGGCGCGTACCGACGCCAACGCAGCAGACCTGCTGACCTCGGACTGCGACCCGTACGACCAGCCATTCGTCACCGGCGAGCGTACCCAGGAAGGCTTCTATAAAGTACGCGCCGGTCTTGACCAGGCAATTGCCCGTGGCCTGGCCTACGCGCCGTACGCCGACCTGATCTGGTGCGAAACCGCCAAGCCAGACCTGGACGAAGCGCGCCGCTTTGCCGAAGCGATCAAAAAGGAATACCCGGACCAACTGCTGTCCTACAACTGCTCGCCTTCCTTCAACTGGAAGAAGAACCTGGACGACGCGACCATCGCCAAGTTCCAGCGCGAACTGTCGGCCATGGGCTACAAGCACCAGTTCATCACCCTGGCCGGTATCCACAACATGTGGCACAGCATGTTCAACCTGGCGCACGACTACGCCCGCAACGACATGACTGCCTACGTGAAGCTGCAGGAGCAGGAATTCGCTGACGCCGCCAAAGGCTACACCTTCGTGGCGCACCAGCAGGAAGTGGGCACCGGCTACTTCGACGACATGACCACCGTGATCCAGGGCGGCACCTCGTCCGTGACCGCGCTGACCGGTTCGACCGAAGAAGAGCAGTTCCACTAAATACCGCGTACACGGCCACTGCGGCCCCACGGAAGACCTAACCGCAGTGCCGCGCAACAATCACGCCCCGACTGGTTCGGGGCGTTTTTTTGCCTCAAAAAATCCTCATAGCCACCTGTAGGAGCGAGCTTGCTCGCGAAGGAGGTGAACGATGACGCGGGAATTCAGAATGAATGCGTCACCTGTGAGTTTTTCGCGAGCAAGCTCGCTCCTACAGAGAGCGTGCCTATAGGCTGGAATTTTGCGCAAAACATTGATCCAGAGCGGTATCCGCGCACATCCGATCGGTTAAAAGAACCGTTGCGACAACTAAGCGACACTCAAGCAAGTAACGGCAACTTCCCGCGCCACATGAGAAACACTCGCTTAAACCCCGCGCAAACAATATTCATTATCATTTAGCGCCTGAAAACTTCGTTACAGCTTAAACAAAACATATTTGATGAAAAGCCCGCTAATGCCCACACCACAAGGGCTACAGCCCCAAGAAGGTGCACTATGTGCTTATTCCACCGAATAATTTCGCCCTGGGAATTTTACTTGCCCGGTGTTTAGCCATAAAATCACCGCGATTGATTGCAGTGCGACATATCGTCACTGCATCGTTACTTTTTCGAGCTCAGAGACCTTTGCTCTCTGTTAAGGATTTCCAGCATGACCGACGCGACAGGACTCATGGCCCACAACTGGGGCTTTGCCATTTTCCTCCTCGGTGTTGTAGGCCTTTGCGCCTTCATGCTCGGCGTGTCCAGCCTCCTCGGGTCAAAAGCCTGGGGCCGCAGCAAAAACGAACCGTTCGAATCCGGCATGCTGCCTACAGGTGGCGCCCGCTTGCGGCTCTCAGCCAAATTCTATCTGGTCGCGATGCTCTTCGTGATCTTCGATATCGAAGCCCTCTTTCTCTTTGCATGGTCTGTGTCCGTCCGCGAAAGCGGCTGGACCGGATTCGTCGAAGCTCTCGTTTTCATAGCAATTCTGTTGGCAGGTCTTGTCTACCTGTTCCGAGTGGGCGCCCTTGACTGGGCTCCGGAAGCTCGTCGCAAGCGGCAGGCGAAGCTGAAACAATGAGGCTTTGGCAATGCAATACAATCTCACCAGGATCGACCCGGATGCTCCTAACGAGCAGTACCCCATCGGCGAACGGGAAACCGTTTCCGACCCGTTAGAAGACCAAGTCCACAAAAACATCTACATGGGCAAGCTGGAAGACGTGCTGAGTGGCGCGGTCAACTGGGGGCGTAAAAACTCCCTGTGGCCGTACAACTTCGGCCTTTCGTGCTGCTACGTGGAAATGACCACCGCCTTCACGGCGCCCCACGACATCGCGCGCTTCGGCGCCGAAGTTATCCGGGCCTCGCCGCGCCAGGCGGATTTCATGGTTATCGCCGGTACCTGCTTCATCAAGATGGCGCCGATCATCCAGCGTCTCTATGAGCAAATGCTCGAGCCTAAATGGGTTATCTCCATGGGTTCGTGCGCCAACTCCGGTGGCATGTACGACATCTACTCGGTCGTTCAAGGGGTGGACAAGTTCCTGCCCGTGGACGTCTACGTGCCTGGCTGCCCGCCCCGTCCCGAAGCGTTCCTGCAAGGCTTGATGCTGTTGCAGGAATCGATTGGCAAGGAGCGTCGCCCACTGTCCTGGGTGGTCGGTGATCAAGGCGTTTATCGCGCCGAGATGCCGTCTCAAAAGGAACAGCGCCGCGAACAGCGAATCGCAGTCACCAACCTGCGCAGCCCCGACGAAGTCTGATCCAGCACCGCTTCTTTTATAGAACGAAAACCTGGCTTCATTCTTTACGTTGACCGAAAGCGATAAAAAACCATGACTACAGGCAGTGCTCTGTACATCCCGCCTTATAAGGCAGACGACCAGGATGTGGTTGTCGAACTCAATAACCGTTTTGGCCCTGACGCCTTCACCGCCCAGGCCACACGCACCGGTATGCCGGTGCTGTGGGTGGCGCGTGCCAGGCTCGTCGAAGTCCTGACCTTCCTGCGCAACCTGCCCAAGCCGTACGTCATGCTCTATGACCTGCATGGCGTGGACGAGCGTCTGCGCACCAAGCGCCAGGGGCTGCCGAGCGGCGCCGATTTCACTGTGTTCTACCACCTGATGTCGCTGGAACGTAACAGCGACGTGATGATCAAGGTCGCCCTGAGCGAGAACGACCTGAGCATCCCGACCGTCACCGGTATCTGGCCGAATGCGAGCTGGTACGAGCGTGAAGTCTGGGACATGTTCGGCATCGACTTCCCCGGCCACCCGCACCTGACGCGCATCATGATGCCGCCGACCTGGGAAGGTCACCCGCTGCGCAAGGACTTCCCTGCCCGCGCCACCGAATTCGACCCGTTCAGCCTTAACCTGGCCAAGCAGCAGCTGGAAGAAGAAGCCGCGCGCTTCCGCCCCGAAGACTGGGGCATGAAGCGCTCCGGCACCAACGAGGACTACATGTTCCTCAACCTGGGCCCGAACCACCCTTCGGCCCACGGTGCTTTCCGTATCATCCTGCAACTGGACGGCGAAGAAATCGTCGACTGCGTCCCGGACATCGGCTACCACCACCGTGGCGCCGAGAAGATGGCTGAGCGTCAGTCCTGGCACAGCTTCATCCCGTACACCGACCGTATCGACTACCTCGGCGGCGTGATGAACAACCTGCCGTACGTGCTCTCGGTCGAGAAGCTCGCCGGTATCAAGGTGCCGGACCGCGTCGACACCATCCGCATCATGATGGCCGAGTTCTTCCGGATCACCAGCCACCTGCTGTTCCTGGGTACCTATATCCAGGACGTCGGCGCCATGACCCCGGTGTTCTTCACCTTCACCGACCGTCAGCGCGCGTACAAGGTCATCGAAGCCATCACCGGCTTCCGTCTGCACCCGGCCTGGTACCGCATCGGCGGCGTGGCCCACGACCTGCCGAACGGTTGGGAGCGCCTGGTCAAGGAATTCATCGACTGGATGCCCAAGCGTCTGGACGAGTACCAGAAAGCCGCCCTCGACAACAGCATCCTCAAAGGCCGCACCATCGGCGTCGCGCAGTACAACACCAAAGAAGCCCTGGAATGGGGCGTCACCGGTGCCGGCCTGCGTTCCACCGGTTGCGACTTCGACCTGCGTAAAGCGCGCCCGTACTCCGGCTACGAGAACTTCGAGTTCGAAGTACCGCTGGCGGCCAATGGCGATGCCTACGACCGTTGCATCGTGCGCGTCGAAGAAATGCGCCAGAGCCTGAAGATCATCGAGCAGTGCATGCGCAACATGCCGGCAGGCCCGTACAAGGCGGATCACCCGCTGACCACGCCGCCGCCCAAAGAGCGCACGCTGCAACACATCGAAACCCTGATCACGCACTTCCTGCAGGTTTCGTGGGGCCCGGTGATGCCGGCCAACGAATCCTTCCAGATGATCGAAGCGACCAAGGGTATCAACAGTTATTACCTGACGAGCGATGGCGGCACCATGAGCTACCGCACCCGGATTCGTACCCCAAGTTTTGCCCACTTGCAGCAGATCCCTTCGGTGATCAAAGGCGAGATGGTCGCGGACTTGATTGCGTACCTGGGTAGTATCGATTTCGTTATGGCCGACGTGGACCGCTAAGCATGAACAGCACGCTTATCCAGACAGACCGTTTCACCTTGAGTGAAACCGAGCGCTCGGCCATCGAGCACGAGCTGCATCACTACGAAGACCCGCGTGCGGCGTCTATCGAAGCCCTGAAGATCGTCCAGAAGGAACGTGGCTGGGTGCCCGACGGCGCCCTCTACGCCATCGGCGAGATCCTCGGCATCCCCGCCAGCGACGTTGAAGGCGTGGCCACGTTCTACAGCCAGATCTTCCGCCCACCGGTGGGCCGCCACATCATTCGTGTGTGCGACAGCATGGTCTGCTACATCGGCGGCCATGAATCCGTGGTCAGCGAGATCCAGGCCAAGCTGGGCATCGGCCTCGGCCAGACCACCCCGGACGGCCGCTTCACGCTGCTGCCGGTGTGCTGCCTGGGCAACTGCGACAAGGCGCCGGCGTTGATGATCGACGACGACACATTCGGTGACGTACAGCCCGCTGGCGTCACCCAATTGCTCGAGGGCTACCCATGACCCTGACTTCCTTCGGCCCGGCCAACCTGATCAAGCGTTCGGCCGAGACTCACCCCCTCACCTGGCGCCTGCGTGACGACGGCGAGCCGGTATGGCTCGACGAGTACCAGGCCAAGAACGGCTACGCGGCTGCGCGCAAAGCCTTCGCCGACATGGCCCAGGACGATATCGTCCAGACCGTGAAGGACGCCGGCCTCAAGGGTCGCGGCGGTGCGGGCTTCCCCACCGGCGTGAAGTGGGGCCTGATGCCCAAAGACGAATCCATCAACATCCGTTACCTGCTGTGCAACGCGGATGAAATGGAGCCCAACACCTGGAAAGACCGCATGCTGATGGAGCAACTGCCCCATCTGCTGATCGAAGGCATGTTGATCAGTGCCCGTGCGCTGAAAACCTACCGCGGCTACATCTTCCTGCGCGGCGAGTACACCACCGCCGCCAAGCACCTGAACCGTGCCGTGGAAGAAGCCAAGGCCGCCGGCCTGCTGGGCAAGAACATCCTCGGTTCCGGTTTCGACTTCGAACTGTTCGTACACACCGGCGCCGGGCGTTATATCTGCGGTGAAGAAACCGCACTGATCAACTCCCTCGAAGGCCGCCGCGCCAATCCGCGTTCCAAGCCGCCCTTCCCCGCCGCCGTGGGCGTGTGGGGCAAGCCGACCTGCGTGAACAACGTCGAGACCCTGTGCAACGTGCCGGCGATCATCGCCGACGGCGTGGACTGGTACAAATCCTTGGCCCGTGAAGGCAGCGAAGACATGGGCACCAAGCTCATGGGCTTCTCCGGCAAGGTCAAGAACCCGGGCCTGTGGGAGCTGCCGTTCGGCGTGACCGCTCGCGAGCTGTTCGAGGACTACGCCGGCGGCATGCGCGACGGCTACACCTTGAAAGCCTGGCAGCCAGGCGGTGCCGGTACCGGCTTCCTGCTCCCTGAGCACCTGGACGCACAGATGTATGCCGGCGGCATCGGCAAGGTCGGCACCCGGATGGGTACCGGCCTGGCGATGGCGGTGGACAACACGGTGAACATGGTCTCGTTGCTACGCAACATGGAGCAGTTCTTTGCCCGCGAGTCCTGCGGTTTCTGCACCCCGTGCCGCGACGGTTTGCCGTGGAGCGTCAAGCTTCTGATGGCCCTGGAAAATGGCGAAGGCCGCGAGGGTGACATCGAAACCCTGCTGGGCCTGGTCGGTTTCCTCGGCCCAGGCAAGACCTTCTGCGCTCACGCACCGGGCGCCGTGGAGCCATTGGGCAGCGCAATCAAATACTTCCGCTCGGAGTTCGAAGCCGGCATCGCGCCTACCAGCGCCGCCGTCCCGCCTCTGGCGAAGCCGATCGTAGTCGGCGCGTAACGCTCAAACAGGCGAAGGGTCCGTGCCCTTCGCCTGCTCATGTGCTGACGCCGTCAAGGCTGTGTAGATGCACATGAATAACAAGATTCCATTAGCCACGCCCGCTGACAACGGGCCAACGAAGAACTTTGAACCATGGCCACTATCCACGTAGACGGCAAAGCGCTCGAAGTCGATGGGGCAGACAACCTGTTACAGGCATGTCTGTCACTCGGCCTCGACATCCCGTATTTCTGCTGGCACCCCGCGCTTGGTAGCGTCGGTGCCTGTCGCCAGTGTGCGGTCAAGCAATACACCGACGAGAACGACACCCGTGGTCGTATCGTCATGTCTTGCATGACCCCAGCCACCGACAACACCTGGATCTCCATCGACGATGAAGAATCCAAGGCGTTCCGCGCCAGCGTTGTCGAATGGCTGATGACCAACCACCCCCACGACTGCCCGGTCTGTGAGGAAGGCGGTCACTGCCACCTGCAAGACATGACGGTGATGACTGGCCACAACGAGCGTCGTTATCGCTTCACCAAGCGTACCCACCAGAACCAGGACCTCGGCCCGTTCATTTCCCACGAAATGAACCGCTGCATCGCCTGCTACCGCTGCGTGCGCTTCTATAAAGACTACGCCGGCGGCACCGACCTGGGCGTCTTCGGCGCCCACGACAACGTGTACTTCGGTCGCGTTGAAGACGGCGTGCTTGAGAGCGAGTTTTCCGGCAACCTCACCGAGGTCTGCCCGACCGGTGTGTTTACCGACAAGACTCACTCCGAGCGCTACAACCGTAAGTGGGACATGCAATTTGCGCCGAGCATCTGCCATGGCTGCTCCAGCGGTTGCAACATCTCCCCGGGCGAGCGCTACGGCGAACTGCGTCGCATCGAAAACCGCTTCAACGGTTCGGTCAACCAGTACTTCCTGTGCGACCGTGGCCGTTTCGGCTATGGCTACGTCAACCGCGAAGACCGCCCACGCCAGCCGCTGCTGGCCGATGGCGCCAAGCTGAGCCTGGACGCTGCGCTGGATAAAGCCGCCGACCTGCTGCGCGGGCGCAATATCGTCGGTATCGGTTCGCCGCGTGCCAGCCTCGAAAGCAACTTCGCGTTGCGCGAGCTGGTCGGCGCCGAGCACTTCTACTGCGGTATCGAAGCCGGCGAGCTGGAGCGCATCCGCCTGGTCCTGCAAGTGCTGAACGACAGCCCGCTGCCAGTACCGAACATGCGCGACATCGAAGACCACGATGCGATCTTCGTGCTTGGTGAAGACCTGACCCAGACCGCTGCGCGCATTGCCCTGTCGCTGCGCCAGTCGGTCAAAGGCAAGGCCGAGGAAATGGCCGACGCCATGCGCGTACAGCCTTGGCTCGACGCCGCCGTGAAGAACATCGGCCAGCACGCGCTGAACCCGTTGTTTATCGCGTCCCTGGCTGAAACCAAGCTCGACGACATCGCCGAAGAATGCGTGCACGCCGCACCGGACGACCTGGCCCGCCTCGGTTTCGCCGTGGCCCACGCCCTCGACGCCAGCGCGCCTGCCGTTGAAGGCCTGGACGCTGAAGCTGTCGAGTTGGCTCAGCGCATTGCCGACGCCCTGCTGGCAGCCAAGCGCCCCTTGATCATTGCCGGCACCTCATTGGGTTCCAAGGCGCTGATCGAAGCGGCCGCCAACATCGCCAAAGCCCTGAAGCTGCGCGACAAGAACGGCTCCATCAGCCTGGTGGTGCCGGAAGCCAACAGCCTTGGCCTGGCCATGCTCGGTGGCGAGTCGGTGGACGCAGCGCTGCAAGCGGTGATCGACGGCAACGCCGACGCCATCGTGGTGCTGGAAAACGACCTGTACACCCGCACCGCTGCCGCCAAGGTTGACGCTGCGCTCAACGCCGCCAAGGTGCTGATCGTCGCCGACCACCAGAAGACCGCCACCAGCGAGCGTGCCGACCTGGTGCTGCCAGCCGCCACCTTCGCCGAAGGCGACGGTACTTTGGTCAGCCAGGAAGGCCGCGCCCAGCGCTTCTTCCAGGTGTTCGATCCGAAGTACATGGACGCCAGCATCCTGGTGCACGAAGGCTGGCGCTGGCTGCATGCCCTGCGCGCCACCCTGCTGAACCAGCCGATCGACTGGACCCAGCTCGACCACGTGACCGCTGCCACCGCCGCCAGCGCGCCGCAGCTGGCTCGTATTGTCGATGCCGCGCCGTCTGCCGCGTTCCGTATCAAGGGCCTGAAACTGGCGCGTGAGCCGCTGCGTTACTCCGGTCGTACCGCTATGCGTGCTGACATCAGCGTGCACGAGCCGCGTACCCCGCAAGATAACGACACCGCGTTTGCCTTCTCGATGGAAGGTTACTCGGGTTCGGCCGAACCGCGTCAGCAGGTGCCGTTCGCCTGGTCGCCGGGCTGGAACTCGCCGCAGGCCTGGAACAAGTTCCAGGACGAAGTCGGTGGTCACATCCGCGCTGGCGACCCGGGCACCCGCCTGATCGAAACCAGCGGTGACTCGCTGAACTGGTTCGCTGCGGTACCGCGCCCGTTCAACCCGGCGCCGGGCACCTGGCAGGTCGTGCCGTTCTTCCACCTGTTCGGCAGCGAAGAAACCTCTTCCAAGGCCGCGCCGGTTCAAGAGCGCATTCCTGCCGCCTACGTGTCTGTTGCCAAATCCGAAGCCGACCGCCTGGGCGTCAACGACGGTGCCCTGCTCAGCCTCAACGTGGCCGGCCAGACCCTGCGTCTGCCGCTGCGTATCAATGACGAGCTGGGTGCCGGCCTGGTTGCACTGCCTAAAGGCATCGCCGGTATTCCTCCTGCCATTTTCGGCAAAACCGTTGACGGTCTGCAGGAGGCAGCGCAATGACTTGGTTCACGCCGGAAGTAATTGACGTGATCATCTCGGTGGTCAAGGCCATCGTGATCCTGTTGGCCGTGGTCGTCGCGGGCGCCCTGCTCAGCTTCGTCGAACGTCGCCTGCTGGGCTGGTGGCAGGACCGTTACGGTCCGAACCGCGTTGGCCCATTCGGCATGTTCCAGATCGCGGCCGACATGCTGAAAATGTTCTTCAAGGAAGACTGGACCCCGCCGTTCGCCGACAAGGTGATCTTCACCCTGGCACCGGTCGTGGCCATGAGCGCCTTGCTGATCGCCTTCGCGATCATCCCGATCACTCCGACCTGGGGCGTGGCGGACCTGAACATCGGCTTGCTGTTCTTCTTCGCCATGGCCGGTTTGTCGGTCTACGCCGTGCTGTTCGCCGGTTGGGCCAGTAACAACAAGTTCGCCCTGCTGGGCAGCTTGCGGGCCTCGGCCCAGACCGTGTCCTACGAAGTGTTCATGGGCCTGGCCCTGATGGGCATCGTGGTGCAGGTTGGCTCGTTCAACATGCGCGACATCGTCGAGTACCAGGCGCAGAACCTGTGGTTCATCATTCCGCAGTTCTTCGGCTTCTGTACTTTCTTCATCGCTGGCGTCGCCGTGACTCACCGTCACCCGTTCGACCAGCCGGAAGCGGAACAGGAACTGGCCGACGGTTACCACATTGAATATGCCGGTATGAAATGGGGCATGTTCTTCGTTGGTGAGTACATCGGCATCATCTTGATCTCGGCCCTGCTGGTCACGCTGTTCTTCGGCGGCTGGCACGGTCCGTTTGGCATCCTGCCGCAGTTGGCCTTCTTCTGGTTCTTCCTGAAGACCGCGTTCTTCATCATGCTGTTCATCCTGCTGCGCGCCTCGATTCCGCGCCCGCGCTATGACCAGGTGATGGATTTCAGCTGGAGATTCTGCCTGCCGCTGACCCTGATCAATTTGCTGGTGACGGCTGCCGTCGTGTTGTTGAACACGCCCGCTGCCGCGGTTCAGTGAGGATTTGACCCATGTTCAAATATATTGGCGACATCGTTAAGGGTACCGGTACCCAGTTGCGAAGCCTGGTGATGGTGTTCGGTCACGGCTTTCGCAAACGCGACACCCTGCAATACCCCGAAGAAGCGGTGTACCTGCCGCCGCGCTATCGCGGCCGCATCGTACTGACCCGCGACCCCGATGGCGAAGAGCGTTGCGTAGCCTGCAACCTGTGCGCCGTGGCGTGCCCGGTGGGTTGCATTTCCCTGCAGAAAGCTGAAACCGAAGACGGTCGCTGGTACCCGGACTTCTTCCGCATCAACTTCTCGCGCTGCATTTTCTGCGGCCTCTGCGAGGAAGCTTGCCCGACCACCGCGATCCAGCTCACACCGGATTTCGAGATGGCCGAGTTCAAACGTCAGGACCTGGTGTACGAGAAAGAAGATCTTTTGATCTCTGGTCCCGGTAAAAACCCTGATTACAACTTCTATCGTGTTGCAGGTATGGCCGTTGCCGGTAAGCCAAAAGGCGCCGCACAAAACGAAGCCGAACCGATCAACGTGAAGAGCTTGCTGCCTTAAGGAAGAAAGATGGAATTCGCTTTCTATTTCGCATCGGGTATTGCAGTGGTGTCCACGCTTCGCGTGATCACCAACACTAACCCCGTGCACGCCCTGCTCTACCTGATCATTTCGCTGATCGCCGTGGCCATGACCTTTTTCAGCCTCGGCGCACCGTTCGCCGGTGTGCTGGAAGTGATCGCCTACGCCGGCGCCATCATGGTGCTGTTCGTGTTTGTGGTGATGATGCTCAACCTGGGGCCGGCTTCGGTCGCCCAGGAGCGCGTCTGGCTCAAGCCCGGCATCTGGCTCGGCCCGGTTGTCCTCGCAGCCTTGCTGCTGGGTGAACTGCTGTATGTGCTGTTCGCTCACCAGAGCGGCCAGGCCATCGGCCACACCACCGTAGACGCGAAAGCCGTAGGCATCAGCCTGTTCGGCCCGTACCTGCTGGTGGTCGAACTGGCTTCGATGCTGCTGCTCGCCGCAGCCATCACTGCCTTCCACTTGGGCCGCAACGAAGCCAAGGAGCAATGACGATGCCTGCTATCCCTTTGGAGCATGGTCTGGCGGTCGCCGGCATCCTGTTCTGCCTTGGCCTGGTCGGCCTGATGGTTCGCCGTAACATTCTGTTCGTGTTGATGAGCCTTGAAATCATGATGAACGCCGCGGCACTGGCGTTCATCGTGGCGGGCGCACGTTGGGGCCAGCCGGATGGGCAAGTGATGTTCATCCTGGTGATCAGCCTGGCAGCCGCCGAAGCCAGTATTGGCCTGGCGATCCTGCTGCAGCTGTATCGTCGCTTCCACACGCTTGATATCGACGCTGCCAGTGAGATGCGCGGATGAACATGATCTTTCTGACTTTCGTATTCCCCCTGATCGGTTTCCTGCTGCTGTCGTTCTCTCGCGGGCGCTGGTCGGAAAACCTCTCGGCCCTGATCGGCGTGGGCTCCATTGGCCTGTCGGCCATCGTGGCCGCCTATGTCATCTGGCAATTCAACGTGGCACCGCCCGAAGGCGGTCACTACACCCTGGTGCTGTGGCAGTGGATGGCGGTTGAGGGCTTCAAACCCAACTTCGCCCTCTACATCGACGGCCTGTCGATCACCATGCTCGGCGTGGTGGTGGGTGTGGGTTTCCTGATCCACTTGTTCGCATCCTGGTACATGCGCGGTGAAGCGGGCTACTCGCGCTTCTTCTCGTACACCAACCTGTTTATCGCCAGCATGCTGTTCCTGGTGCTGGGCGATAACCTGTTGTTCCTGTACTTCGGCTGGGAAGGCGTGGGCCTGTGCTCGTACCTGTTGATCGGTTTCTACTACAGCAACCGCAACAACGGTAACGCAGCACTCAAGGCGTTTATCGTCACGCGCATCGGCGATGTGTTCATGGCCATCGGCCTGTTCATCTTGTTCCAACAGGTGGGCACGCTGAATATCCAGGAACTGCTGGTGCTGGCGCCGCAAAAATTCCAGGTCGGCGACTTCTGGATCACCCTGGCCACCCTGATGCTGCTGGGCGGCGCCGTGGGTAAATCCGCGCAACTGCCGCTGCAAACCTGGCTGGCGGATGCGATGGCCGGTCCTACCCCGGTATCGGCACTGATCCACGCCGCCACCATGGTGACCGCCGGTGTCTACCTGATCGCCCGTACCCACGGCCTGTTCACCCTGGCGCCGGACATCCTGCACCTGGTGGGCATCGTGGGCGGCGTGACCCTGGTACTGGCCGGCTTCGCCGCGCTGGTGCAGACCGACATCAAGCGTATCCTCGCCTACTCGACCATGAGCCAGATCGGCTACATGTTCCTGGCCCTGGGCGTTGGTGCCTGGGACGCGGCGATCTTCCACCTGATGACCCACGCGTTCTTCAAGGCCCTGTTGTTCCTCGCCTCCGGTGCGGTGATCGTGGCCTGCCACCACGAACAGAACATCTTCAAGATGGGCGGCCTGTGGAAGAAGCTGCCGTTGGCCTACGCCAGCTTCATCGTCGGTGGTGCCGCCCTGGCTGCCCTGCCGTTGGTGACCGCCGGTTTCTACTCCAAGGACGAAATCCTCTGGGAAGCTTTCGCCAGCGGTAACCAGAACCTGCTGTACGCAGGCCTGGTGGGTGCGTTCATGACCTCGCTGTACACCTTCCGCCTGATCTTCATCACCTTCCACGGTGAAGCCAAGACCGAAGCGCACGCAGGCCACGGCATCTCCCACTGGTTGCCACTGTCGGTGCTGATCGTACTGTCGACGTTCGTCGGCGCGATGATCACCCCGCCGCTGCACGGTGTGTTGCCACAAAGCGTCGGCCATGCCGGCGGCGAAGCCCAGCACAGCCTGGAAATCGCCTCGGGCGCCATCGCCATCGCCGGTATCCTGCTGGCGGCCCTGCTGTTCCTCGGCAAGCGTCGCTTCGTGACCGCCGTGGCCAACAGTGGCATTGGTCGCTTCCTGTCGGCCTGGTGGTTCGCCGCCTGGGGCTTCGACTGGATCTACGACAAACTGTTCGTCAAACCTTACCTTGCGATCAGCCACGTGCTGCGCAAAGACCCGCTCGACCAGACCATCGGTTTGATCCCGCGTGCCGCCAAGGCCGGTCACACCGCCCTGAGCCGCAGCGAGACCGGCCAATTGCGTTGGTATGCAGCGTCCATGGCGGCCGGTGCCGTGCTGGTGATCGGCGCCATCGTCGTGGTAGCGGTCTGACTATGTTTAAGTGCACTGCGTACTTTGCAAACTTGCGAAAGGAAACGAGCCCGTCATGATTCTGCCCTGGCTAATCCTGATCCCCTTTATCGGCGGCCTGCTCTGCTGGATGGGTGAACGCTTCGGCGCCACCCTCCCCCGCTGGATTGCGTTGCTGACCATGTCCCTGGAACTCGCGCTCGGCCTCTGGCTGTGGGCCCATGGTGACTATTCATTCGCTCCGGCACCGGGTGTCGACCCCACCTTCGCGCTTGAATTCAAGCACGTGTGGATCCAGCGCTTCGGCATCAACGTGCACCTGGCCCTCGACGGCCTGTCGCTGTTGATGATCCTGCTGACCGGCCTGCTGGGTATCCTTTCGGTACTCTGCTCCTGGAAAGAGATCCAGCGTCACGTGGGCTTCTTCCACCTGAACCTGATGTGGATCCTGGGCGGTGTTGTCGGCGTGTTCCTGGCGCTGGACCTGTTCATGTTCTTCTTCTTCTGGGAAATGATGCTGGTGCCGATGTACTTCCTCATCGCGCTCTGGGGTCACAGTTCTTCGGACGGCAAGAAAACCCGGATCTACGCGGCGACCAAGTTCTTCATCTTCACTCAGGCTTCCGGCCTGATCATGTTGGTGGCGATCCTGGGCCTGGTCCTGGTCAACTTCAACAGCACGGGCGTGATTACCTTCAACTACGCCGACCTGTTGAAAACCAAGATGTCGCTGACCACCGAGTACGTGCTGATGCTGGGCTTCTTCATCGCTTTCGCGGTGAAGCTGCCGGTGGTGCCGTTCCACTCATGGTTGCCTGACGCCCACGCCCAGGCGCCGACTGCCGGTTCCGTGGACCTGGCCGGTATCCTGCTGAAGACGGCGGCCTACGGTCTGCTGCGTTTCGCCCTGCCGCTGTTCCCGAATGCTTCGGCCGAGTTCGCGCCGATCGCCATGACCCTGGGTCTGATCGGGATCTTCTACGGTGCGTTCCTGGCCTTCGCCCAAACCGACATCAAGCGTCTGATTGCCTTCTCGTCCGTTTCCCACATGGGTTTCGTACTGATCGGCATCTACTCCGGCAGCCAACTGGCGCTGCAGGGCGCAGTGATCCAGATGCTGGCCCACGGTGTTTCGGCCGCTGCCCTCTTTATCCTCAGTGGCCAGCTGTACGAACGCCTGCACACCCGTGACATGCGTGAAATGGGTGGCGTGTGGTCGCGCATCGCGTACCTGCCGGCAATCAGCCTGTTCTTCGCGGCCGCGTCCCTGGGCTTGCCGGGTACCGGTAACTTCATCGGCGAGTTCCTGATCCTGATGGGCGCCTTTGTGCAGACACCGTGGATCAGCGCCATCGCCACGTCCGGCCTGGTGTTCGGTTCGGTCTACTCGCTGATCATGATCCACCGCGCCTACTTCGGCCCGGCCAAGTCCGACACCGTCCTGCAAGGGATGGATGCGCGCGAACTGATCATGGTGCTCGGCCTTGCGGTACTGCTGATCTTCATCGGCGTGTACCCGCAACCGTTCCTGGACACTTCTGCCGCAACGATGCATGGCGTGCAGCAGTGGTTCGGCACCGCCTTCTCCCAACTCGCTTCGGCCCGGTAAGAGCGCTATGGAATTCACGATCCAACACTTTATCGCGCTTGCGCCGCTGCTGATCACCAGCCTCACCATCGTGGTGGTGATGCTGGCGATCGCCTGGCGCCGCAATCACTCGCAAACGTTCCTGCTGTCCTGCGCCGGGTTGAACCTGGCACTGCTGTCGATCATCCCGGCCCTCAAGGTCGCGCCACTGGCGGTCACGCCATTGATGATGGTCGATGACTTCGCGCTGCTGTACATCGCCCTGATCCTGGTGGCGACCCTGGCCTGCGTCACCCTCGCCCACGCTTACCTCGGCGAAGGCGGCACCGGCTACCCGGGCAATCGCGAAGAGCTGTACCTGCTGATCCTGCTGGCTGCAGCCGGCGGTATCGTGCTGGTCAGCGCGCAGCACCTGGCGGGCCTGTTCATCGGCCTGGAACTGCTGTCGATCCCGACCTACGGCCTGGTGGCCTACGCCTTCTTCAACAAGCGCTCCCTGGAAGCCGGCATCAAGTACATGGTGCTGTCGGCCGCCGGTTCCGCGTTCCTGTTGTTCGGTATGGCCCTGCTCTACGCAGAAGCCGGTAGCCTGAGCTTCACCGGTATCGGCCACGCCCTGGCCGCCACCAACAGCCCGGCGCCGATTGCCCAGTTGGGCCTGGCGATGATGCTGATCGGCCTGGCGTTCAAGCTGTCGCTGGTGCCGTTCCACTTGTGGACCCCGGACGTGTACGAAGGCGCCCCGGCGCCGGTGGCCGCGTTCCTGGCCACTGCGTCGAAAGTGGCGGTGTTTGCGGTGATGGTGCGTCTGTTCCAGATCTCCCCTGCCGCCAACACCGGCGTGCTGAGCAACGTGCTGACCGTGATCGCCATCGCGTCGATCCTGTTCGGTAACCTGCTGGCCCTGACCCAGAACAACCTCAAGCGTCTGCTGGGTTATTCGTCCATCGCCCACTTCGGCTACCTGCTGATCGCCCTGGTGGCGAGCAAAGGCCTGGCTGTGGAAGCCATCGGCGTGTATCTGGTCACCTACGTGATCACCAGCCTGGGTGCGTTCGGCGTCATCACCTTGATGTCGTCGCCGTACAAAGGCCGTGACGCCGACGCCCTGTACGAATACCGCGGCCTGTTCTGGCGCCGTCCGTACCTGACCGCCGTGCTCACCGTGATGATGCTGTCCCTGGCCGGCATTCCGCTGACGGCGGGCTTTATCGGCAAGTTCTACATCGTCGCAACCGGTGTCGAAGCCCACGAATGGTGGCTGGTTGCCTCGCTGGTACTGGGCAGCGCCATCGGCGTGTTCTACTACCTGCGCGTGATGGTCACCCTGTACCTGATCGAGCCAAACCTGCGCCGTGTGGATGCCGAGCTGCATTGGGAACAGAAAGCCGGTGGCGTCATGCTGCTGGCCATCGCCCTGCTCGCGTTCTTCCTGGGCGTGTACCCACAACCGTTGCTCACCCTGGTGCAACACGCGGTACTGGGCGTTTGATCGCTTATTGATGCAGTAAACAGAACGGCGCCTTAGGGCGCCGTTTTGCGTTTCCCGGGATCTGTTTTTCCCCTCCCCTGCTCGCTGAATTTTCCTCCTCGATCTGCCTCTTCATCTGGCATCCACCCGCAAAAGCCAGCCGTATGGTGTTTGCGTTTTAAGAAAGTTCCCACAGCAAGGTCACTTGACCCAACGCGGGTGGGCCACCAAACTCTACGCAGGCAACGTACAGAACATGGATGCTCTATTTATCGAACTGCCGGCATTCGAGCGGTATCGCAAAGACTATCTGAGTGACGAGCTTTTCCAGGGTTTTCAACAGGAGTTAATGAAAAACCCCGAAGCAGGAGACGTGATCGAAGGGACGGGCGGGTTGAGGAAGGTTCGCTTCATCGATGAACGACGAAACAAAGGCAAGCGCGGTGGCCTGCGAGTCATTTACTACTGGTGGTCAGGCGGCACGCAATTCTGGTTGTTCACCTTGTACGGCAAACACGAACAGAGCGACCTGACACCCCACCACAAGAAAGCTCTTAAACACATGCTGGACAGGGAAATCAAAGCGAGAACACATCATGAAACGTGACATCTTTTCCGAACTGGTCGAAGGCTTCGACGCCCTGGCCGATGAGCGCCAAGGTAAAATCACCCTGCGCACCCACAAAGCCCACCTCAACAAGCTGGCGCCACTCAGCGCTGACGAGGTAATCGCCGTACGCCAGCAACTCAATCTGTCCCGCTCGGTATTCGCCATGTACCTGCGCACCAACACCCGCACCTTGGAGAACTGGGAGCAAGGCCGGGCCAAGCCGAATGCGCAGGCTGTCACGTTGATACGACTGGTGGCGCGCTTTCCGGAAACCGTGGCGCAACTTGCCGCATTGGGCTGACCGGCAATAGCCGCAAAAAAAACGCCCCGAGCATTCGGGGCGTTTTTACAGCGTAAACAGCGTCAGAACGCGATACCCACCTTGAAACCATACTCATCACGCTTGAGCTTGGTGTTGTCGGCCACATAGGAGTCGTTATCGAGCTTGTACTCGGTGCGAGTGTAGTACAGGCCCGCCATCACTGGCAGGTCACCCTTTTGGTTCATCAGCAGGCTGACTTCGGCGTAAGGGTTGGTGCGGTCCTTGAGGTCCACGGTGTCGCTGCCAACGCCATCCACCTTGAGCTTGGCGCGGCCGTCGATGGTGTGACGGGCGCCGGCTTCTACGCGCAGAGTCATGTCATCGAACTGGTGGTTGTAGCCCAGCGCCGCCTTGGCAAACGGCGACTTGTTGGTGAGTTTCATGTCGTAGCCATTGGTGTCCGGCTCGTAGCGGGTCCAGGTGTAGCCACCGCCCACGATCACATCGACGAAGTTGCGCGCATCCAGCGCGGCACGCCAGCCGAGGTCGAGGTCGGCCTGGCCTTCCTTGAGTTTGTTATCGCTTTTTTCGCCGTACTTGGCTTCGATACCGGCTTGGTAGATAAAGCCCGACTCGGCGGTGAGCTTGTTGCCGAAGTTGTAGAACAGGCCGGCTTCGGGCATGTGGTCCTTGTCGCTTTCGCTACCGCCTTCAAGTTTGAAGTCGTTGTAGCTGCCCATGATCCCGAACGTGGAAATCGGGTCGGTGGAAGGTGCTGCGAACACCACGCCAGGCGCAGCTACCAGAGCCAGCAACGAGGTGTTCTTGAGGATTTTTCCGAATAGTTTGGACATCGCTTTACATCTCCATTTTAAGGTGGGCAAAGTATTCAGGAATCGGTTCGAACCCTGGCGTTTGCAAAAAGTTCGAACTGATTTGCACCAAAATGGAGAAAAAACGGTTCAGCGAAGGCTCTATCTCAAGACTCTTCAGGATTCATACGGATCAGGTGTTCAACGGCTTCACGAAGTTGAGGCTGATCCGGCAGCCGAATGCCGAAGGTGTCGCGCAACAGCCCCAGCAACTCATCGGCACTCTTCAGTGTGCGCTTTTCGCTGGGTCGATCCAGATAATGAAGTGCATAGCGGGCGTTGGCCAAGGTATGACGCTTACCGGGCGCAAGCAGCGCGGCTTTCAACTGCCCCAAGAACGGTGAACCAGGGTGCGTGGAGACGTACCAGTTGCCGATTTCATAGTCGATGTCTGCCTGGGTTTGCAGATCGAACACGTACAGGCCGCGCCACTCCTCACCCACCTGTGCCCACAGCGTGTAGCTGCCGTGATTGAGCGTCAGGCGATAAGGCTCATGAGCGGTGGCCTGGGGCGCGTCGTTATCCAGTTGCAGCGGGCTGCTGGGCACCATGCCGCCAAAACCGACATCGGTGATATAGCGCACGCCGTCAAGGGTCACCAGGCTCAAGCGATGGGTGCGCCCGGTGTGGGCGTCCGGTGGGCCGCCGATCACCACACGTCCGGTGATGCCACGGGCGTCAAAGCCCAGCTCCAGCAACAGGGCAAGGAACAGCTGGTTCAACTCGTAGCAATAGCCGCCGCGCCCCTCGTGCAGCACCTTGCGCTCGACGCTGGGCAGGTCGATCGGCACCGGTGCATGCATCAAGGTCGACAGGCTTTCAAAGGCAAAGCTGCACACATGGCGCAGTTGCAAGTCCCGCAGGGTTTGCAAGGTGGGCGGCGGTGGCGAGGCATAGCCCAGGCGTTGCAGGTACAGGCGGCTATTGGCGAGTGTGTGCATGGCGCGATCCTCGGGCGCAGGGCAAGAGCGTCACTATGCCGCGCCACTGCGTACGTTGTCATTTTGAATGAACCTTTTAGAACGCTGGCCTATCCATCTATAACAAGACAGGGAGGCAACATGAGTACCGCAAAAATCTACACCGTCCACTATCAGCTACACGGTAAACCCAAGTCTTTCGTGGTGCGCGCCGAAGTGATGAACAATGCCGAGGCCTGGCATTGGGCGGCCGTTGATGCCGACATTGCCCATGTCAGCCGCATCGGTCGCGTGGGTCACGAGCAGGTGAAAAAAACCACCCGGCCCTGGGCGGAAAAGTACGGTATCAGCGACGTCAGCTGGTCCCCGCCCAGGTAAAAAAAGCCCCGCACACAGGCGGGGCTCGGTTCATTGCTTCAAGTCGCCCAACGGATCGTAGGGCGGCTTTTTTTTCGCTGTCTCGTCGTCCTTTTTGTCCAACGGCGCAATAGCCGGGCCGATGGGATCGACCTGTGGGTCGGCTACATCCGGCGAGTCCGGGTCGAAGCCAAGTTCATCCTTGCCACTGGCGTGTTCGTTGGAAGAGGGACCATCGGTAGATTTGTTCATCATATTCTCCTGCTAAAGCGGACGGGCTCTGTCGTGGAGGTTTTCCAGGTCTTCTTCGACGTGCTGCACATCATCGTCCGGGCCCCGCTCTTTCGGGTCATTGGGGCGCAACGCATCGTTGTCGCGCTCCTCTTCACCGGGGGTGCGGTGCGGGTCGGGTGTACCAGGCGGTGGCTGCTTGTAGTCGGGCATGATGGCTGACCTCATGGGGGGTTCACCGTTTTAGAGAAACCGCCCTGCGCCATCGTTCAACTTCATTGCGCCAAGCGTGAGAAGATGACCGCCCTTTTTGGAGACCTGCCCCGGATGTTCGAGCTCAAACCCTGCGACCCCGCTGCCTATCGCCAACAGACCCGCCGTAGCACGTTGATCGTGGCGGTGCTGTTCCTGGCCTTGGCCATGCTGCTGTCGAGCCTGGCGGTGATGCTGTTCGGTGAGCCTGGCGGTGACAATTTTCGCTTCAATGTCGGCGGCGTATTCGCCGGGGTGTTGATCACGGTCGCACTGGTGCGTGGCCCGTTCTGGAGCCAGCCCTGGTTGGCGCCAGCGGTGTATGGCTGGCAACTCAAGCGCAGCCTGATGAGCGTGACCAATGTCATGCACAAGGTCAGCGAGCGGGTGCAGGCCAACGACCCGGCAGCCATCAAGCTGTTGCGCTTTTATCACCTGGGGCTGACGCAGATGCACGAGCTGGACGCCAACTCCAGCGCCCAGGCGCAACTGGTGGGCGAGATCCAAGCCCACCAGGCAAAGATGCAGGCGCTGGGTATCGATATCGCGCAAACCCGGTTGGACCCGGCCTGGCTGGACAGTCTGAAAAGCGCATAAGTCCGGGCGACGTCTTGGTTTACAAGTAACATACTGAAAAACTAGAAAATTCTTACATCATTTCAAGGCGGTCATTCCCACTCTAGGCACCTCCCTCTCTAAACGAGCCTGAGAACCTTGCCTATGTGCGATCGCCACCCCTCTATAAAAGACCGACGAAACTTCCTGCGGCTGGCTGCCGTCAGTGCAGGCGCAACCCTGCTTGCCGGCGCAATGCCCTCCCTGGCGCACGCAGCCCCGACGCCCGCGAGTCTGCCCAAGCCCACCAACGACCTCAGCCCACAGCTTGCCTTGCAGCGACTGATGGAAGGCAACCAGCGTTACGCCGACGGAGTGACCAAGCGTCACGATTTTATGAGCGAACGCGAAGCGTTGGTGGGCGGGCAAAATCCGTTTGTCGCGGTATTGAGCTGCGCCGATTCGCGGATCGCTCCCGAGTACGCCTTCGACACCGCCCTCGGCGACCTCTTCGCAGTACGCGTGGCGGGCAATTTCGTCACCGATAGCGGGCTCGCCAGCCTCGAATATGCCGTAGCGGTATTGGGCACGCCCGTGATCATGGTATTGGGGCACGACATGTGTGGCGCCGTCGCGGCAGGGGTCAAGGCCGTCAAGGATAACGCCCGGTTCCCCGGCAAGATCCAGGGCTTGGCTGACACCTTCAAACCCTCGGTGAACAAGGTATTGAAAGCGCCCGGCGATCTGCTGGAAAACGCCATTGCACAAAATGTCACCGACACCATGGCGCGACTCATGACTGAATCAAGCCTGCTGGCCGATGCGGTCGCGGCGGGAAAACTGTTGATCGTCGGCGGCGTGTACAAGCTGCACAGCGGCAAGGTGAAAGTGCTCGGTTAAGCTTTCTGTAGGAGCGAGCTTGCTCGCGAAAAACGCGAAGGCGCCGCGTTGATTCAGGCGGCGCGCGTTATCGTTGACGTTTTTCGCGGGCACGCTCGCTCCTACATAGAGTTAATGATCGTTTAAAGCAAGCGGCGCTTCAAAAACCAAGCCCAGGTCCAGGCGCCCGTCCTTCAGCGGCGGGCACCAGTAATAGCCTCCCGTCAACGGCGTGCTGATGCGATACAGGCCATCGACAATCCCATCTTCCAACCCACTCATGCGTCGCAACTGCGCTTCGAACGCATCGAAAGAATGACCAAATGCGAGAAACATCAGCCCCGCCTGGCCATTTTCGGCCCAGGGCATGGAACGGCGCACTACGAAGGCTTCCGGCGTGAAGCTTTCCTGGGCAGTGCGCTTGGTATGGGCCGACTCGGGGGCGTCGTCGAGTTCTTCGTTATCGCCATGGCGGCGGCCAATGATGTGGTCACGCTCCTGGGCAGGCAACGCGGCGAAACCGTCAAGGTCGTGCTGCCATTGCTGGATAGCAGCGAAGCTGGCGCCGCTGTCGGTCAGCGCGGCTTCCACGGCGGCATCGTCGTGGGGGTTTTCGGTGCCGTCTTCATAGTCGGTCAGGTCAAAGCCGGTCTTGTAGCGGAAACCTTCAGTCGATTGCACCAGACGAAACGCCGGAGCCAGCGCTTTTTCGACGGACCGGCTGCGCAGCAACAACTCACCGCGATCCACCCCATGCAACCATACCCACAGCGCCTGTTGAGTCGACGGGTTGTGAGCGCCAGGGCCGCTGACGGCCGGGAATGAGCGCAGCCCTGGGATCTGGGCACCCAGCGCCTTGACCAGCGGCTCACCGAACCCCACCACGGCCGCCGCATCGGTCAACTGCACCAGCGCGTCCAGCGCAGCGGGCACGGCTTGCAACGAATCGAGGGCGAAAAACAGATGGCGGGCCTGCAAAGGCACCGGTGCGGCAAGAATGCCCGGCTGGTACTGACTCATGTGAACTCCTTCTGAAAAGCCGCGCAGTTTACCCGGCGTACACCGCACTGCGAACAAGAATGCGCGCAAGCCTTGCGTTAGAGCCGCGTGTTGGGTGACTCTCTAGTCATGTTTTGCAACTATTCCAGGGGTAGCGACATGACCACCAGCAACCTGCTCGCCCAGCTGTTTCCCACCTCCACCGCGCAAATTCCTGAACAGTTCCGCCTGGCGGCGCCCATTGAGCAACGTGAATACCTGGTCGATGGCCAGTTGCAGCTGTGGAACGGCCCGCTCGCCCGCGTGCAAAGCCCGGTGCAACTGAGTGATGAGCGCGTGCACATCGGCAGCACGCCGTTGCTGGATGCCGAGACCGCCCTCACCGCCCTGGATGCGGCCGTGCGCGCCTACGACCGTGGCCAGGGTGCATGGCCGACGATGCGGGTGGTCGAGCGGATCCAGCACGTTGAGGCGTTTTTGCGGCGCATGCGCGAACAGCGCGATGCGGTGGTCAAGCTGCTGATGTGGGAGATCGGCAAGAACCTCAAAGACTCGCAGAAAGAATTCGACCGCACCTGCGACTACATCACCGACACCATCAATGCCCTCAAGGAACTCGACCGCCGCAGCAGCCGCTTTGAACTGGAGCAGGATACCCTCGGCCAGATCCGCCGCGTCCCCCTGGGCGTGGCGTTGTGCATGGGGCCTTACAACTACCCGCTGAACGAGACTTTCACCACGCTGATCCCGGCCTTGATCATGGGCAATACCGTGGTGTTCAAGCCGGCCAAGCTGGGTGTGCTGTTGATTCGCCCCTTGCTGGAAGCCTTCCGCGACAGCTTCCCGGCCGGGGTGATCAACGTGATCTACGGCAGCGGCCGCGAGACCGTGAGCGCGCTCATGGCCAGCGGCAAGATCGATATCTTTGCGTTTATCGGCACCAACAAGGCCGCCAGTGATTTGAAAAAACTGCACCCCAAGCCGCACCGTTTGCGCGCTGCGCTGGGCCTGGATGCGAAAAACCCTGGCATCGTGCTGCCCGAAGTGGAGCTGGACAACGCAGTGAGTGAAGCCGTCACCGGTTCGCTGTCGTTCAACGGCCAGCGTTGCACGGCGTTGAAGATCCTGTTCGTGCATGAAGATGTCGTCGATAGCTTTATCGAGAAATTCAACGCCAAACTCGCGACGCTCAAGCCAGGCATGCCCTGGGAAGACGGCGTGGCGCTGACGCCGCTGCCGGAAGTGGGCAAGGTGGATTACCTCAACGAGCTGGTGGCCGACGCCGCACGGCATGGTGCCAAGGTGATGAATGCCGAGGGCGGCAGCAGCCGTGGTTCGTTCTTCTACCCGGCGGTGCTGTATCCGGTGAACCCGCAGATGCGCGTCTACCACGAAGAGCAATTCGGCCCGGTGGTGCCGATCGTGCCCTACCGCGACCTGGAAACCGTGATCGACTACGTGCTGGACTCGGATTTCGGCCAGCAATTGAGCATTTTCGGTACCAACCCCGTGGAAGTCGGACGCCTGGTGGACACCTTCGCTAACCAGGTGGGCCGCATCAATATCAACGCCCAATGCCAGCGTGGGCCGGACACCTTCCCGTTCAACGGGCGCAAGAACTCGGCCGAGGGCACGTTGTCGGTGCATGACGCCTTGCGCGTGTTCTCGATCCGTACCTTGGTGGCGACCAAGTTCCAGGAGAGTAACAAGGCGTTGGTCAGCGATATTTTGCGCAATCGCGATTCGAGTTTCCTGACTACCGACTACATCTTCTGAAACCAACCGTGTGGGAGCTGGCTTGCCTGCGATGCCGACACCTCGGTCTTTCAGTCAGGTCGCGGTGATGCTATCGCAGGCAAGCCAGCTCCCACATTGGATCGAGCACATTCATACATTTGAGGCCACTTTAAGACTGATGAACCTGCCCTTCTTTGCCCGGCGCCTGCTGCGCCCCTTGCTCGACCCTTACCGCCGCTTTCGCCATGCCAAGCTGATCCACGCCGCGCGCGTATCGGTGGGTTTGCTGGCAACCATCCTGCTGACCACCGGCCTCAACCTGCCCCACGGCGAATGGGCGTCGGTGACCATGCTGATCGTCATCGGCGGGTTGCAGCACCATGGCAATATCGGCAAGAAAGCCGTCGAGCGCGCCTACGGCACCTTGATCGGCGCCAGCGTCGGCTTGCTGCTGGTGGTGCAACAGGCGTACTTCGGCCTGCCGTTGCTCACCTACCTGCTGATGTCGGTGGTGTGCGGGTTCTTTTCCTATCACGCCATCGGCAAGGGCGGCTATATCGCGCTGCTGTCGGCGATCACGGTATTTATCGTCGCCGGCCACGGCGACAACCCGATCTCCGATGGCCTGTGGCGCACCGTCGATATCCTGATCGGCATTGTGCTGGCCCTGGCGTTTTCCTTTGCCTTGCCGTTGTACGCCGTGTATTCGTGGCGCTACAACCTGGCCAGCGCCCTGCGTGACTGCGCGCAGATTTATAGCCGGATCATCAATGGCCAATCGGTCACCGACGATGAACACCTCAAGCTGCTCAACCGCTTGAACGGGGCGATGGTGCAACTGCGTTCGTTGATGCCGTCGGTGTCCAAGGAAGTGCGGATTTCCATGACTGAACTGGATGCGATCCAGCGGCACCTGCGCCTGTGCATCAGCACTCTTGAGATTCTGGGCAATACCCGGCCGGACCCGCGCGACGAGCAGGCCACGGCGCGGATGCGGGTGATGTTGAAGGCCGAGCATCGGCAGATTCGGGTGCAGTTGGTGGGGATGGCGCGGGCGTTGAAGTCGGGGGTGACGGAGCGGTTGGAGCGCCCAGGCAATGTCGCGCCGAATGCCGTACTGCTGGAGGGCCAAGTGCACAATGGCTTGGACGGCTATCGACTATTGACGCTGCAACTGACCGCCACTGTGGACGGAATGCGCGAGCAGCTTTTGAAAAGCTCATTACATTGGAAAATTTAGTTGTACCCAAGAGAAGCAGGTCCTAAAACCCCATGAACCTGCTTCACGTTTTTCTACAAAACGCTGCTATTCAAGGTTGCAAGCACCAAGCCCATCCAACCGCCTGCTTTCGATTACACCAAACGACTTCTGGGTCGATGGAGTCCCAGAGTACTCCGGTAAAGGCGTCGCACTGAGGCTCCGTACATACCCAATACCAAGAGTCATAAGGCACCGGCAGTGGCCAACCATAAGCGTTGCCCATGAAGCGTATAGCCTCGCCGGAAAAGCCGACAGCACCTGGCAGGGACTTTCGCCAATTGACCGCACCGCCCCAGTCCATTCCGCGACGGTCTTCACGTACTTGCCATACGTTACTGACGCTGACGGCATAGGACACTTGGTTACCCGCCCTGTCAGTGACAACAATGTTCGTACTGCCGTTACGCATCCCAGACACAAACCCTGTTGATGTGACCGTCGCCACGGACGAGTTCTGGGAGGTGTAGGTATAAGGAGGCCGACCACCTGTTGCCACTCGGGTTTGCGTATTCCCGGCGTACTCGGCTCTCTTTGGCCAACCCGTCACGATATACGCAACTCCATTCAACGTCATCGTGGCTGTATTAATAGACAAGGCTGGATAGGCAGCAGTGTATGACGTGGTAGGAAATACGACAGCACGCGCTTTATTCGTATTACCGCCAAACTCCACTTCACAGGTTATCGTTATCTGCCTGTTGTTGGGTAATGCCTCCAGCCAACTGCGTAATACGGCTTTGTTCGCGAGGCCATTGGCAGCCTCTGTTGAGGTGATCAACGCGCCGTTAGCCGTGAGTACATGAAGCGGTGCCACTCCCGAACTGCTGCAGGTGAGCCACACACGATTTGGCACTGAGCTCAAAGGCCACTTGACGACTGATGCCAAGGCACTGCCTGTGAAGCTGTTCAAGTTCAGAACGCCACCGGGTGCAATATTATTGATCCGTGGTTGCGGCAAACTGACAGCAGGAATGGTATTGACCTTTACCGTCTGCACTTCTGACGGAATCGGGTCCGCCACACCCGGGCGCTTCACCGAATACTTCAAGCACACCGTACTGTTCACACTGCGGTGCAAGACCTTGGCCGAGGTCAGGTTGAATACCACCGTGCCTCCATCCAGCCCATTCTGGCTGGTTGAATAAAAGGTGCCGTCGGCAAAAAACCAGCAAATCGTGATGAAATCTTGGCCACTCATACCGGTGTAGCGAACAGTGAGCGTCGTATTGTGCTCAATCGGCAGCGGGTCCACCGTCACGTTCGGCCCGGTGTCGGTGGTGCCATTGATGAACGGGTGGGGCAATACGCCCGGCAGTGCCTGGATGGTGTAATGGCGAACACCGAACAGCACGGCGGTGTTCTTGTCCGGGTGTTCCGCCAGGCTGACCCAGAACTTGATCGTCAAATCCACGCCGTCCTCCAGCAGCTTGATCTTGTCAACGGGGGTGGGCGGGTTGATCCCATTGCGCACACCGTCGGGCGTTACTTCATTGGCGGTGTAGGTGTCTTCGATGACATCGCCTTCGCTTTCAAACGTCATCCACATTAATTGATCAGCATCGATGAAGCTCCACACCGGGATGTAGGTCCGCGCGGTGGGGCTCAGTTGTGACAAGTCCAGAATCGGCCCGCTGATGCCTTCGATAGTCGGCGTCGGCAGCCCGGTCAGCGGTAGCAGCCGCAGGGGGACTATCAGGGATTCATAAAGGAACGTGCCCCGATGGAAGTGATATTGCACATTGATAGTATTGCCGCCCTCACGGATCCCGCAGGCGATGGTGCGAGCATCGACCCACACGCTGACTTCATGGGTAGTGGAATTGCCATCGACATTATCTGCGAAGCTGCCGTGATGATCAGCAGTGATCCAACTCACGGTATAACGGTCAATGTCCAGCATCGGCCGAACTTTCACGATCACCCGTGTGCCATGCACTGCCGCCAACGGGTTGAGTTCATCGGGAGAGATCGAGGCGCCCTCGATGATCGGCCGGTCCAACTCCACACTTTTGCCCACGGTGAGCATCAGTACTTCTGAACGCAGCACTACTTTCGGCGGGCCAGCGCGCTCCAGGCTGTAGGAAATGCGCAGGCTACCGTTAAGGTTTTTATCGAGAATGTCGCGGGTGACTGGATAGTTTAGCTCCTTGCCAGCGGTTGCCGAGTTGATAGTGAGGGTGCCCCTGGCGGAGCCGCCAAGGCCCGAGCCAATGCAAGACCAGTGGATCTGGTCGAGGTCCTGAGTGCCCAGGTAAGTAAAGGTGACCAGCACATCACTGCCAGGCACGTCAGTCGGGTCCACGTTGTTTCCAATAGTGCCCTGCAAGCGCGGCGCCGGCATGTCTGCAATGCGCTCACCGACTTGCGCCCCGAGCATCGCCGATTGACGAATCGCCAATGCGCCGCCTCCCAAAATATGGGCGGCGCCATCATTGGTGGTGTAATAAATGTGGATTTCACCCCGCCCATTGAATTGCTCCAATTCGGCTGCGGTGACCGTGTAGGTGCCGCCTTGAGAACCGGCCAACTGCTCTCGGCTAAATATAATCGCGCTACCGCCACCCGGCGGTACATGGGTGATGTACAGCGTTTCCAGCCAGCCGGGGCTGTGCGGCTCGTAGGCAGGTATGGTAACGGTGATGTCCTCACCTGCCGGAATCAACCCCAGTTCGATAGGACTGACGCTGGGCGCGGACATTGAAACCTTGGTGCCAACCACGGTAATCGTGAGGCTGCCGGACTCGCGCGGTAGCGGCGCATCGGTTTGCCAGAAAAATGACACCCGAAGTGAGCCCCCCACCAACTGCGCAATGATGTCGTTATCAATAGGAATATAGGTAAACCCTCGGTTCAAATCAGGCACAGGTCCCAACAGGATAGTCTCGCTGGTGCCGTCGTCTCGCGTGCAAAGCAAGGAAACGGTGATCTCATACCTGGGGTTAGGCGCTGGAAACTGCCGGTCTGTCAGGACGACGAGTTCGAAGGTCGAGCCGCTCTGGGTGTCGAAGTCGATCTGTCGGGATTCAAGCTCTTGGTCATCCACCAGAAAAATCGGCGCGTCCAACAGGTTGGGGTCCAGTTCTGCGTTGAGGAAATAGGGTTTGGAATACTGATATTTTTCGCCGGAGAAGTTCTCCACCACATCCCGCACCCGAAAACGCAGGGTCAATGTGCCCCGTTGTCCGCCCTGCGCAATGATCGACTTATCTACAAATACACGGATCGGCCCCGCTCCGCCCGCTTCATCGGAAGTGACGGTATGCAGTACAAAAATGCCATCCCAGGACATTTCGATCACATCGTTCTTGCGGGGGTTTTCGTACATTTCAATCAGGCAATACACGCCGAGGCCAACGTGCTCCAGGCGAAGGGTCGCTCCTTCGGGGAACCCTTCGACTTCCATGACCAACCCGGTATGCCAAGGGCTGCCAGGGTCGGTATCGGTGCCACCCGGTCGGGTGGTCTTGATCAGAATAATCTGCTGGGGTGAGGTGCTTTCGGTCCCGCTGCCTGCCCGCAGTACTCGACCATAGGTCACCACCTCACCCTCCGGCATACGCTCCTCGGGAATCGCCAGGTTCTGGCGAATCAGAGAGGTATCCTCAACAAGATCGTCAGCGGCCGCATTATTCAGGTCGTCAAAGTAAATGGCGAAGTAGTCATTAGGACTCTGACTGGTCCACCTCTCCAGTGAATAAAGCGCATAAGGGCGCACATGGCGGATGCCCAGACCATAAACCGCAACTTCGCCGGGCACATGCCGAAGAGGTATAGCGGGATATGCGGAATAAGGATGGTCCAGGTCTTCCACGCGCTGTGGGCCGGCGACAATAGACTCTCTCTGGTGGGGCAGACAGGCGACCGGGAACGAAGCGTCGTCGGTGATAGACGGGTCGCGAGCACTGCCGGGATCAAGAGGATAGTCAGACATAAGAACACTCCTGGTAGGAGGACACGTACGCGGAGTGGTGCGTGTCGGCCAGGAAATCAAATCGCTACGAGTCAGGGGTGTCTAGCTGTGAGAATTGACAGTGGCGACGAGTGGCGGTGAATCACTCAAAAGTGCCGTTAATACAATGTCCGTACATTCACACTTCTTCTTACATATTTTTCACGATTTATTCACAAGCCGGAACGTAGTGTGAAGCCTCATCCGTTACAAACGTTGCATATCAAGCCCGCCGCCCCAGCGGGCTTTTTTTTGCCTGCTTTTTGGCGCTGGAAAACGCCCCACTTTTGTAGGAGCGAGCTTGCTCGCGAAGAACGTAATGACGGCGCGGTTAACCAGAATGCCCGCGTTATCGTTGACGTTTTTCGCGAGCAAGCTCGCTCCTACAGGGGTTTGGGGATTTTCTTCAGCGTGTGGCTTGTTCGCGAATGGCGCGCTGGGTATCCAGCACCTTCGCCAACGCCGTTTCAGCCTCTGCACTCTGCTGCGGCACTCGGATCGCTGCCGACACCAAAGTAATCAGCTTGGCCATCACCTCGGCATCCGTGGCCGGGCGGCCCAGGCTCATGGAGTTCATCAGCAGGCGCAGCTCGGTGCCGGCCATGACTCCGGAAATGGCCTTGAGGGCAAATTGCAGGCGCACCCCCAGCTCATTACGCGCCAAATCCGGCAAGGCCAGGGCGAAGGCCTCGAAGAAACGCTGGAACACCGGCTGGTAATGCACCTTGAGGTATTCCTGAATGAACGGCGACGTGTCGCTGTAGACCCGGCCCAGGAAGCGGATGAACGAGCGCCCTTCCCCGCTGGCCGGGTCGCTGCGCTCCAGGCCCATGGCCGGGGCAAACAGCACGCCCAGCAGCGTGTCGCAGTCCAGTGGGCCATCGGATTCGGCTTCACAGCGCGCCAACAGTTCCAGGCGCTGCTCGTTGAGCGGCTCCAGGCGCTGCATCAGCAGGGTTTTCATCAGGGAGTCCTTGTCCCCGAAGTGGTAGTTCACCGCCGCCAGATTGACCTGGGCGCGTTCGGTTATCTGCCGTAGCAACACAGCGTCGTAGCCGTATTTGATGAAAAGAGCCTCTGTCGCATCCAGCAGTCGAGTCTTGGTAACGTTTGGAGCGCTGAGTTTCTTCGCGACCATATGGGTTCCACGGCGGAAATATTGTTTTAAAAAATAATTTGATTTTTTATACCGGGGCGGCCCGTCGAAAGCAAGTAGTGACACTCCGCCATATCTTGCAAAGCCTGTATAACCGGGCTTTTGAGACGAGGCATGGGATTTTTTGTGAGCCACACACACGTGACGGCGAAATCGTTTCGAAGGGTAAAACCGCTCTACCCCGATGGCTGGCGAAGCGCCAGGAAGGCAGTTACTATTCAAACAATATTTTAAAAACAAGAAATAAAACCAGTCCGTGACGCGTACAGGCAGCTTCCGAACTTGTTACAAGGGTTTTCCGGGAGCAAGGCGGTACCGTCGAGACTGCAGGCGTAGTCATGATGACACAGACCCCCGCGCACACAGGTTTGATTTCCCTGCAAGGCATCGGCAAGCGCTATCAGCTCGCCGGGCAAGAGTTGAGCATTCTCAATGATGTGTGCCTGTCCATCGCCAGCGGGGACAGCTGCGGCATCCTCGGTGCCTCCGGCTCCGGCAAAAGCACCCTGCTCAACATCCTCGGCCTGCTGGACCTGCCCAACTGCGGCCAATACCACTTTGCCGGCCACGATATTTTCAACGCCACACCCGATGAGCTGGCGGCGATCCGCAACCAGCAGATCGGCTTCGTATTCCAGAGCTTCAACCTGCTGCCCCGCCTCAGCGCCCTGGACAATGTCGCACTGCCCTTGAGTTATCGCGGCGTGTCGCGGCATGAATCGGTGGAACAGGCCCAGCGCATGCTCGCACAAGTCGGCCTCGCCGACCGCGCCCACCACCGCCCCGCCGACCTCTCCGGCGGCCAGCGCCAACGTGTGGCCATTGCTCGCGCCCTGGTAGGCAACCCCTCGGTGATTTTGGCCGACGAACCCACCGGCAACCTCGACAGCACCACCGCCCAAGAGATCATGGACCTGCTGTTGAACCTCAACCGCGAACAACAGGTGACGCTGATCATCGTCACCCACGACCCCCACATTGCCGAGCGCCTGGAGCGCAAGATCCTGGTGCACAACGGCGTGGTGCATGAGGCCGGGCGCCCATGAGCCTGCGGGTCGAGCAGAGCCTCAGCCAACTGCTGCATGAAGCGTTTATCAGCCTGCGTACCTTGGGCAAGCGCTCGATCCTGGCGCTCCTGGGGATCGTCATCGGCAGTTCCTCGGTGGTGGCGCTGATCAATATCGGCCACAACGCGGCGGTGGATGCGGCGATGATTTTCAAGGACATGGGTACCGACACCCTCATCGCCCAGTTCCCACCCAAGGGCAGCAGCAACGTGCCGATGCGCACTCAGCTCGACCTCGACGCGGTGCGCCAGGCAGTGCCAGGCATTGCCCATATCGGCGCGCTCAGCCTATTCAGCGGGCCCATCGTGTTTCATGGGCGCACCACCAATGCCAGCTTTGTCGGCAGTACTGCCGGTATCCAGGACGCCATGCGCCTGGCGCTGCGTGAGGGGCGCTTCCTGTCACCCTTCGATGCCAACGAAACCTACGGGGTGATCGGCGACCAACTCGCCCAGGCCCTTGGCGCGCCAGGTGACCCGCTGCAACTGGGCGACCGTGTGCGTATCAACGATTACCTGTTTCTGGTGGTGGGCATCCTGCACAACCAACCCCGGGCCATGCTGATGCCGGTGCAGGCCAACGAATCGTTGTTCATTCCCGCCGAGGGCATGCGCCGCATCTACGCCAACCCGCAGATCAACAACCTGATCATCCGCGCAGCGCCGGGACAGGACATGGAACGTATCGCCAGGGATGCGGCCGCCGCGCTGCAACCCCAGCTCACCGACCATAGCGTCGACATCACGGTGCCCCAGCAAATGATCGATGGCATGACCCGCCAAAGCCGCACCTTCGCCTATCTGCTGCTGGCCCTCGGCGCGATCTCGCTGGTGGGCGGCGGTGTCGGGGTGATGAACGTGATGCTGATGAACGTCTCGGAACGCCGCCGTGAGATCGGCATCCGCATGGCCTTGGGCGCACGCCAGCGGGACATCCGTAATCTGTTTTTGCTCGAAGCGGTCACCCTCACCGCCGTGGGGGCACTGTGCGGCGCAGTCCTGGGCATGACTGCCGCCTGGATGTATGCGTGGCTGTCGGGCTGGGCGTTTTCCCTGGCGGTGGCCGCGCTGCCCCTGGGCGTGGGCAGCACGTTGCTGGTGGGGTTGTTCTTTGGCATTTACCCGGCGGTGTCGGCTTCACGGTTGCAACCGGTTGAGGCCCTGCGCGATGAATAAGTACCTGTTAGTGCTCATGCTGACCAGCCTGCCGGGCATGGCCGCCGACGTGGTGATCACCCCTCAGGCACCCAGCACCACCCGCAGCGGCTACGAGCGTGGCGTCTCGCTGAACGCCCAGGTCACCACCATGACCCTGGGGGACGCGGTGTACCTGGGCCTGCGTAATAACCCGGCGATTCGTAGCGCCTACCTGCAACGGGTGGCGCAGAAGTTCGACCTGCGCGTGGCCGAAGACGTGTTCAACCCTAAGCTCACCCTCAACAGCTATTACCGCAGCACCCGCGGCTCCCAAGATAATGCGCGCAACGCCAACGTCGCGCCCACCAGCAGCCTGCTCGGCGAATACGGCACGCGCTTGAGCATGGCCTGGACCCAGCAGTTGAACAATGCCAACCGCGCCGGCCGCTACCGCAGCGACGGCCTGGACCTGGCGATCATCCAACCGCTGATGCGCGGGGCCGGTTGGGATGCCACCACCGCACCGCTGCGCCTGTCGCGCCTGGCCGAGCAGGCCAACCGCCTAAACCTCAAGGCCACCGTGGCGCAGACCATCAGCCAGATCATCGCCACCTACCGCGAATTGCTGCGCGCTCAGGAACAGTTGGTGATCGTCCAGGAAGCCCTCAAGCGCTCCACGACCTTGCTAGAGGTGAACAAGGCACTGATCAGCGCCGGGCGCATGGCCGAGTTCGAGATCGTCCAGACCGAAGCCGATATCGCCACCCAGCAATTGGGCGTGGAAGAAGCCCGCAACCAACTCGACACCAGCCGCTTGGCGTTGCTGCGCCTGCTGGCCCTGGACCTGTCGACACCAGTGCGCGCCACCGAGGCCCTGGAAGCCAGCCCCATGGAGATCGACAAGCGCCAGGCCTTCAACCTCGCGCAAAACCAGCAACCGGAATACCTCGCCGCCCTGCTCGGCAGCCAGCAGGCCGACCTCAACCTGGTGATCGCCAAGGATTCGGGGCGCTGGCAGGTGGACTTGGTCGCCGGGGCCAACCAGATACGCGCCGCCACCGACAACGACGACGGCCATAACAATAACCGCACCTGGGACAGTTACGCCGGGGTGCAAGTGCAAATCCCTATTGGCGATATCAGCACGCGCCAGGCCGAAGTGCGTGCGCGGGTGAATGTGGAGGACCAGGAAATCCGCATTACCGACGCCCGCCAGGAACTGGAGCGCAACGTAAACAATGTGGTGCGTGACCTCGGCACCCGCTGGCGCCAATATGAAATCTCCAAGCGCGCCGTGGAGTTGTCACGGCGCAAGATCGAGATCGAGCGGGAAAAGCTCAGCGCCGGGCGCTCCACCAACTTCCAGGTGCTGAGCTTCGAGACCGACCTGCGCAACGCCGAAAATGCCCAGCTCAATGCGCTGATCGCTTATTTGAACGCCCAGACCCAGCTCGATCTGACCCTGGGCATGACGCTGGAAAGTTGGGAAATTGCCCTCAATGACTATTAATAAAAAATCGCTGCTGGCCGTAGCCTTGATCCTGCTGTTGGCCGGCGCGGCCGCCGGCCTGCTCAGTCAACGCAGCGGGGCTGAGCAGGCGGGTACAGGCGAACAGTGGCTGGCCGTAAAGCCCGACCCACTGGTGCACCAAATCGGCCTGGTGGGCAAGATCGAGCCGGACACCACCGTCGTCCTGACGGCACCGTTCGACGGCAATGTGCTGGCCAACCTGGTCGAACAAGGCCAGCGCGTCGAGGCCGGCCAGGTCCTGTTGCGCATGGACCCAGCGACGCTTGAAGTACAACTGCGCGATGCGCTCTCCGCGCAACTCAAGGCCCGGCGCACCGTGCAGGAGATGCAGGACTGGGGCAGCAGCCCCACGGTCAGCCGCGCCCGTCGCAGTTTACGCACCGCTGAAATGACCGCAGCCAACACCCAACGCAAACTCACCGAGAGCGAAAACCTGTTCAAGCGCGGCATCATCCCGCGCAACGAACTGGATGACCTCAAACAGCAAACCCAGCAACAGCAATTGGACTTGGTGGCGGCGCGCAGTGAGCTGCAACAAGCCTTGGACCAAGGCCAGGGCGAATACCGGCAGATCGCCGAGATGGAGCTGACCAATGCCACGGTGAAGTACCAAGCCTTGCAAACACTGCTCGAAGGCAAGGAGGTCAAGGCGCCCTTCTCCGGCATCGTGGTACCCGCACCTGGCAACACCAACACCGCTCAAGGTGGCGGCAATAACAGCGCGCCAGTGCAGGCCGGCAGCAAGGTCAGCCAGGGCCAGGTGCTGTTCGGCCTGGCCAATATCGAACGTTTGAAAATCGTCGCAAAGGTCTCAGAGCTAGATATCAACCAGTTGCGTCAGGGTCAGGCCGTTGAAGTCATGGGCGATGGCTTTGATGGCGAGCGGCTGACCGGTTCAGTCAGTGTGGTCAGCGGCCTGGCCATCGCCAGCGACAGCCAGGGCAGCGCGCAGTTTCCGGTGACCTTGTCGATCCCCACGCTGACGCCCCGGCAGTTACAGCGGGTGCGCCTGGGCATGAGTGCGCGCTTGACGATTGTCACTTATAACAATGACCAGGCGATCGTGATTCCCAGCCAGGCGATCCAGGCGGACATGACGGTGGAGTATCGGGCGGCGATGGATAAACCGGTGCAGCGGGTGAAAGTGACCACTGGGCAATCGACGCCGCAGGGGGTTGAGGTGTTTGGGCTGAAATCCGGGTTTGTGAGGGTCGAGGAAGTCAGTCACTGACACTCGATCCCGGGTATGCCTTAACTGTAGGAGCGAGCTTGCTCGCGAAAAACGTCAACGATAACGCGTGCTTCCTGAACAAACGCGGTGCCCTCAGGCTCTTCGCAGGCAAGCCAGCTCCTACATTTGGCCCTGTGGCATCCGTTAGATAGCTGTCGTAAGCCTGGCGGCCAGCGCCTTGGCTTGCAGCGCCACATCGGTCACCGCCGTGCTCTCCCACCACATGCCCCGCAACGGTGGCCCCATGGCGAACAGTCGCGGGCTGATCTGGCCGCGAGCATCCAGCACTGCCCCCGTCGCATCCGCCGCAATCCCCAGCGCCAGCGGCCCAGGCTGGACCAACCCACGCTTGAGCAGTTGCCGCGGTAAAGGCCGGGCCACCCGGCGCCAGTCGTATTCGATGCCGCTGGAATTGATCAGCGCAGCGCCCCACACCTGGGTGATCACATCCTCGCCACGGTAGCGCACCGCAATGGCAACTCCCTCTTGCGACGGCACCAAGCCCTTGAACGACGCCGCACGGATCCGCAACCGCCCTTGCTCCTGCAACCGCGCTACCAACTGCGCACTCAAGGGCGGCGAACGGTGGTGATGGCTTTCCCACCAAGGTCGTACATGCCGCACGAACTGGCGCTTGTGAGCCTCACTGGCCTGGCTCCACAGGCGTGCTATGTGCACGCGCACCGTGTCCAGCGGTGCCTGCCAGTCAATACCTTGCCCCAGCGCGAGCTGGCATTGGCGTCGCACCTCACGCAGCAATTGTCGGGGGCTGCTCAGGCTGTGGTCGGCGGCGAGGAAGTCGTCCCAGGTGGGCGGTTGCCGGCGTACATGGGGCAACAAGCCGTGCCGCGAAAAAACCTCGATAGGCCCGCGATGTCCGGCCTGTTCCAGGGAGACCACGGCATCGACCATGGTCAGGCCGGAGCCGATGATCAGCACCGTCGATTGGGAGTCGAGCCGCGTCATCGCGCATACATCCCAAGGATCCAGTGCAGCAGCGTTCAAACCTGTGGATGCGGTTTGCGGGGTGCGCGCCGCCGGGAACATGCCGGTGGCCACTACCGCGAAGGTACCCTGCAGTTGCTCGCCATTATCGAGGGTCAACAATACCGAGGTTGCGTCGACTTGCAGGTCCACCGCTTCGGCACGAATGTGCTCGACGGTCGATGTAGTCCGCGCCCTGGCTTCAGCCAAGCGCTGTTGGGCGTACAGGCCAAAAATCCCCCGTGGCGGGAACAGTTCGCTGATGGGCACATGCTGTTGGTACGACTCGGGCCATCCTCCGGCGTTGATATAGCCGGTGAGCCATTGGGTCAGGTCGTCGGCATTGTCCGGGTCAACGCTCATGCGCGCCGCATTGCCGTTTAGCGTATGGCCCAATTCGACCGCGCTGTAGGCTTCGCCGCGCCCCAGTTCAGCACGGGGTTCGACTATCAGGATGCGCCGCGTGCCCGGCAGGCGCAGCAGTTGCACGGCCAGCATCGTGCCGCTCAGGCCACCACCGATGATCAGTACATCTGCAACGCGGGTGGATTCACTCATGCCAGTTCGCCCTTATTGTTGCTCAAATCACCACATTTCGAACAAACCGTACCGCCGCGTCCCCATCATTGCGATAAGCATGGGGCTGGTGGCTGGCGAACATAAAGAACTCTCCAGCCTCGATGACATTTTCCTGATCACCTATCACCAGCGTCAGGCGGCCCTCGAACACAAACAGTTGTTCGCTCCACCCTTCCAAGTCAGGGTCCGGGCAATAACGATCACCAGGCTCAAGCCGCCACTCCCATAATTCGACCTCACGCCGTGCCGTAGCCTTGGCCAGCAACACCGCCTTACTGCCGACAATCTCGCCCGCCCAGGCCAGCTCATTGATACGGCTGTGGTCGCGCACATCCGGCGCCTGAATCAGATCACTGAACGCCACGTCCAACGCTTCGGCGACACGGTCCAGGGTCGACAGGCTGACGTTCTTCTCCCCTGCTTCTATCGCCACCAGCATGCGCCGGCTGACCCCGGATTTTTCCGAGAGCGCGGTCTGGCTCAGGTCGGCGGCATGGCGCAGGCGACGAACGTTCTGGCTGACGTGCTGCAGGACCGAAGCCCGTTGCGGATTTTCTTTGTGCACTATATTGCTCAATAGGTGGGTGTGCGCAGTATACTGCCCAGCGTGCGGCGCATTGTGCGGTCCGTGCTTTCCCCTTGCAAGACCGAGCCGCCATGACCGCCCCGAACTCCCCTTCGCGTTTCAACCGTTTCAGCAAAGCCGAATGCATCCTGGTGGTGATCACCATGATCTGGGGCGGCACCTTCTTGCTGGTGCAGCACGCCATGACTGTCAGCGGGCCGATGTTCTTTGTCGGCCTGCGCTTCGCGGCGGCGACGATTGTGGTGGGGCTCTTTTCCTTGCGCACCCTGCGCGACCTGACCCTGTTCGAATTGAAGGCCGGGGTGTTTATTGGGGTGGCGATCATGTTCGGCTACGGTTTGCAGACCATCGGCCTGCAAACCATCTTGAGCAGCCAGTCGGCGTTTATCACCGCGTTGTATGTACCGTTTGTGCCGCTGTTGCAGTGGCTGGTGCTGGGCCGTCGCCCCGGCTTGATGCCCAGCATCGGCATCATGCTGGCGTTTGCCGGGTTGATGCTGTTGACCGGCCCGGCGGGGGCCTCGCTGAATTTCAGCGCGGGTGAAATCGCCACCTTGATCGGTGCAGTGGCCATAGCGGCCGAGATCATTTTGATCAGCGCATTTGCCGGCCAAGTGGATATTCGCCGGGTGACCGTGGTGCAACTGGCCACGGCTTCAGTGCTGTCGTTCATGATGGTGGTGCCGATGGGCGAGGCGTTGCCGGGCTTTTCGTGGTTGCTGCTGTTCAGTGCCGTAGGCCTGGGCTTGACCAGTGCGGTGATCCAGGTGGCAATGAACTGGGCGCAGCAAAGTGTTTCGCCAACGCGGGCGACGTTGATTTATGCCGGTGAGCCGGTGTGGGCAGGCGTTGTGGGGCGGATCGCCGGGGAGCGGTTCCCGCCGATTGCGATGCTGGGCGCGGTGTTGATTGTGGTGGCGGTGACTGTGAGTGAGTTGAAGACGAAGGGGCAGAAGGCCGTTGAGCAGGCAGATGCCTTGGAACAGGAGCGTCAGGGCTAACCTGGGAACGCTGTGGTGCCAGGTCTATCGTCATCGCGGGCAAGCCCGAATACCAGTCAGTTAAGGCTCTTTGTAGGAGCGAGGGGGACGCCTAGTTCTTGCTCGCGAAAAACTTACAGGCGCCGCGTTCATTCAGCAAACCCACGTTATCGTTGACGTTTTTCGCGAGCAAGCTCGCTCCTACAGTAGGCGAGGGCAAGCCCGGCTCCCACAGGGTCGGCTTTTCAGTTCAGAGGGAGGTTGAAACAGTGCCAAATGGGAGGTTTCAGCCTACCTTGTAGGATCCTGCCACATCTTGCCGTTTGGTGATCGTGAAAGCGGCACGTATGATGCATCCCAAACTCCCGCAGATTAGAAGCCTATGTCCCTGATAGTTCTACTGCTTCTGCCTTTTATCGGCAGCTGTCTGGCGGCCTTGCTGCCGCATAACGCACGTAACACCGAATCCCTGTTGGCCGGCCTTGTGGCACTGGTCGGTACTATTCAAGTCGCCCTGCTCTACCCCCAGATCGCCCACGGTGGCGTGATACGCGAAGAATTCATGTGGTTGCCCAGCCTGGGGCTGAACTTCGTGTTGCGCATGGATGGGTTTGCCTGGCTGTTCTCGATGCTGGTGCTGGGCATCGGCACGCTGGTGTCGCTGTATGCGCGCTACTACATGTCGCCGGACGACCCGGTGCCGCGTTTCTTTGCGTTTTTCCTGGCGTTCATGGGCGCCATGCTTGGCCTGGTGATCTCCGGCAACCTGATCCAGATCGTATTCTTCTGGGAACTGACCAGCCTGTTCTCGTTCCTGCTGATCGGCTATTGGCACCACCGTGCCGATGCGCGACGCGGGGCGTATATGGCGCTGATGGTCACCGGCGCAGGCGGCCTGTGCCTGTTGGCGGGGGTGATGCTGCTGGGGCATATCGTCGGCAGCTATGACCTGGACCAGGTGCTGGCGGCGGGCGATCAGATTCGCGCGCATTCGCTGTACCCGGTCATGCTCGCCCTGGTGCTGATCGGCGCCTTGAGCAAAAGCGCGCAGTTCCCCTTCCATTTCTGGCTGCCCCACGCCATGGCGGCGCCGACGCCGGTTTCGGCCTACCTGCACTCGGCGACGATGGTGAAGGCCGGCGTGTTCCTGCTGGCCCGCCTGTGGCCGTCGCTGTCCGGCAGCGAAGAATGGTTCTGGATCGTCGGCGGTGCCGGCGCCCTCACTCTCCTCCTCGGCGCTTACTGCGCCATGTTTCAAAACGATCTCAAGGGCCTGCTGGCCTATTCCACCATCAGCCACCTCGGGCTGATCACCCTGCTGCTGGGCCTCAACAGCCCACTGGCCGCAGTTGCCGCTGTATTCCACATTCTCAACCACGCCACCTTCAAAGCTTCGCTGTTCATGGCCGCGGGCATCATCGACCACGAAAGCGGCACGCGGGATATCCGCAAGCTTAGTGGGCTGGTGCGCCTGATCCCGTTTACCGCGACCCTGGCGATGGTCGCCAGTGCGTCCATGGCCGGGGTGCCGTTGCTCAATGGCTTCCTGTCCAAAGAGATGTTCTTTGCCGAAACCGTGTTTATCTCGTCGACCCAGTGGGTGGAAATCGCCCTGCCGCTGATCGCGACCATCGCCGGTACGTTCAGCGTGGCCTATGCCTTGCGTTTTACCGTGGATGTGTTCTTCGGCCCGCCCGCCACGGACTTGCCGCACACGCCCCACGAGCCGCCGCGCTGGATGCGTGCACCGGTCGAGCTGTTGGTGTTCACCTGCCTGCTGGTGGGGATTTTCCCGGCCCAGGTGGTCGGCTCGATCCTCGCCGCTGCCGCCCTGCCGGTGGTGGGCGGTACGCTACCGGAATATAGCCTGGCGATCTGGCACGGCTGGAACGCACCGATGATCATGAGCCTGGTGGCGATGACCGGCGGCGTGGTGCTGTACCTGCTGCTGCGCAAGCAACTCAAGCGTGGCCGCTTCGAATACCCGCCGCTGATTGGCTACTTCAACGGCAAGCGCGGGTTCGAGCGCTGCCTGGTGGTGATGATGCGCGGTGTGCGCCGCATCGAGAAACGCATCAGCACCAAGCGCCTGCAAACCCAGTTGTTCCTGTTGGTGCTGCTGGCGGTGATCGGCGCGATGATCCCGATGCTAAACAGTGGCCTCAGTTGGGGCGACCGCCCGAAAATCCCGGGTTCCATCGTCTTCGTCACCCTGTGGTTGCTGGCGATTGCCTGCGCCCTCGGCGCCGCCTGGCAAGCCAAGTACCACCGGCTGGCGGCCCTGACCATGGTCAGCGTGTGCGGCCTGATGACCTGCGTCACCTTCGTGTGGTTCTCGGCGCCGGACCTGGCCCTCACCCAATTGGTGGTGGAAGTGGTCACTACCGTGTTGATCCTGCTTGGCCTGCGCTGGCTGCCACGGCGTATCGAGGAGGTTTGGCCATTGCCCAACACCTTGCGCAAGGCGCGAATTCGCCGGGTGCGCGACTTGCTGCTGTCCACCGTAGTCGGCGGCGGCATGGCGCTGTTGTCCTACGCGATGCTGACCCGCCAGACGCCCAACGATATCTCCTCGTTCTACTTAAGCCGTGCCCTGCCCGAAGGCGGCGGCAGCAATGTGGTGAACGTGATGCTGGTGGACTTCCGTGGCTTCGACACCCTGGGCGAAATCACCGTACTGGGCGCCGTGGCCTTGACCGTGTACGCCTTGCTGCGCCGCTTCCGCCCGTCCAAGGAAAGCATGGAGTTGCCACCCCAACAGCGCCAACTGGCGCCGGACGTGGCCACCGACCTGGTCAACCCGCGCCAGGCCAGTGACACCGCCCTGGGCTTTATGATGGTGCCGGCGGTGCTGGTACGCCTGCTGCTGCCGATTGCGCTGGTGGTGTCGTTCTATCTGTTCCTGCGCGGCCACAACCAACCTGGGGGTGGCTTCGTCGCCGGGCTGGTGATGTCGGTGGCGTTTATCCTGCAATACATGGTCGCCGGTACCCAGTGGGTCGAGGCGCAGATGAGCCTGCGGCCGATGCGCTGGATGGGCTTCGGCCTGCTGTCGGCCACCTTGACCGGGCTGGGCGCGCTGTTCGCCGGGTACCCGTTCCTCACTACGCATACCTGGCATTTCAGCCTGCCGCTACTGGGCGATATCCATATCGCCAGTGCGCTGTTCTTTGACGTCGGCGTGTACGCCATGGTCGTGGGCTCGACCCTGTTGATGCTCACCGCCCTCGGCCACCAGTCGGTGCGCGCGCATAAACCGAGCAACCAGCCCAAAGTGGTTGCTGCAACCGAAGGAGCCGCCTGATGGAAGAAGTCATCGCAATAGCCATTGGGGTCCTGGCGGCCTCTGGCGTCTGGTTGATCCTGCGGCCACGGACGTTCCAGGTGGTGATGGGTTTGTGCCTGCTGTCTTACGGGGTCAACCTGTTCATCTTCAGCATGGGCAGCCTGTTTATCGGCAAGGAGCCGATCATCAAGGACGGCGTGCCCCAAGACCTGCTCAACTACACCGACCCACTGCCCCAGGCCCTGGTGCTCACGGCCATCGTGATCAGCTTCGCCATGACCGCGTTGTTCCTGGTGGTGCTGCTGGCATCCCGGGGCCTCACCGGCACTGACCATGTAGACGGCCGGGAGCCCAAGGAATGACGTGGATGAATCAACTGATCGTCGCGCCGATCCTGCTGCCGCTGCTCACCGCCGGGCTGATGCTGATGCTGGGCGAGAAACGCCGCCCGCTGAAAGCCCAGATCAATCTGTGCTCCAGCATCGTCGGCCTGGGCGTGGCCATCCTGCTGTTGTACTGGACGCAACAAGGCGGCCCCGGCTCCATTGGCGTGTACCTGCCGGGCAACTGGCAGGTGCCGTTCGGCATCGTCCTGGTGGTGGACCAACTGTCGGCGATGATGCTGGTGCTTACCGGGGTTATCGGCGTCAGCGCGCTGCTGTTCGCCATGGCCCGCTGGGACCGTGCGGGCACCAGCTTCCATGCCCTGTTCCAGATCCAACTGATGGGGCTGTATGGCGCCTTCCTCACGGCCGACCTGTTCAACCTGTTCGTGTTCTTCGAGGTGCTGCTGGCCGCCTCCTACGGCCTGATGCTGCACGGTTCCGGCCGCGCGCGAGTGTCGTCGGGGCTGCATTACATTGCGATCAACTTGCTGGCGTCGTCGCTGTTCCTGATCGGCGCGGCGATGATCTACGGCGTCACCGGTACGCTGAACTTCGCCGACCTGGCGTTGAAAATACCGCTGGTGCCGGAGGCCGATCGCGGCCTGTTGCATGCTGGTGCAGCGATCCTGGCTACGGCGTTCCTGGCCAAGGCCGGCATGTGGCCGCTGAACTTCTGGCTGGCGCCCGCCTATTCCTCGGCCAGCGCGCCGGTGGCGGCAATGTTCGCGATCATGACCAAGGTCGGCGTGTACACCGTGCTGCGCCTGTGGACCCTGCTGTTCTCCGGCCAGGCCGGCGCCTCGGCGCTGTTTGGCGGCGACTGGCTGGTGTATGGCGGCATGGCAACCATCATTTGCGCGGCACTGGCGATGGTGGCGGCGCAGCGCCTGGAGCGCATGGCCAGCCTGAGTATCCTGGTGTCGGCCGGGATCCTGCTGTCAGCGGTAGGGTTTGCCCAGCCGAGCCTGACCGCTGGGGCGCTGTTCTATCTGGTCAGTTCAACCCTCGCACTGAGCGCGCTGTTTTTGCTGGCGGAGCTGATCGAGCGTTCGCGTTCGGCCAACGACCTGCCGCTGGATGAGGAGATTGATGCGCTGCCCAAAGCCATGGAATCGCTGCATCCGCGCCCGGGCGTGAACCTGGACGATGAGCAAAAAGCAGTGATCGGACAGGTCATCCCCTGGACCATGGCCTTCCTCGGCCTGAGCTTTATCGCCTGCGCGCTACTGATTATCGGCATGCCGCCGCTGTCCGGGTTTATCGGCAAGCTCAGCCTGTTGAGCGCGCTGATCAACCCACTGGGCCTGGGCAACGCCGTGGACGAATCGATCCGCCCGGCGGCCTGGGGCCTGGTGGCGCTGCTGATTCTCTCTGGCCTGGCCTCGCTCATCGCTTTCGCCCGCCTCGGCATCCAGCGCTTCTGGACCCCGGAAGAACGCCCATCACCGCTGCTGCGCCGCTACGAGTGTGTGCCGATCTTCCTGCTGCTGGGGTTGAGCATCGCGCTGACCTTCAAGGCCGAGGCGCTGATGCGCTACACCCAGGCCACCGCCGAAAGCCTGAACAACCCGGAACACTACGTGATGGCAGTGCTCGCGACCCGGCCAGTGCCCAGCCCTGAAGCCAAGGCCGCCGCTCTGGAGGTGCAGCCATGAAACGTCTGTTCCCTGCCCCCTGGCTGTCGTTGGCGTTGTGGGTATTGTGGCTGGTGCTGAACCTGTCGATCAGCCCCGGCAACCTGCTGCTGGGCGCACTGCTGGGTTTTCTCGCGCCACTGCTGATGGCACCGCTGCGCCCGCTGCCGATCCGCATCCGCCGCCCTGGGGTGATCATCCGCCTGTTTTTCCGGGTCGGCCTCGATGTGATCATCTCCAACCTGCACGTGGCCTGGGGCGTACTCACTTGCGGCTCACGCCCACCGCGCTCGCGCTTTATCAAGATCCCCCTGGACCTGCGCGACGCCAACGGCCTGGCTGTGCTGGCGATGATCACCAGCGTGACCCCCGGCACCGTCTGGTCGGAACTGGCCCTGGACCGCAGCATCCTGCTGCTGCACGTCTTCGACCTGGATGACGAAGCCTCGTTTATCCAGCAATTCAAGCACGCCTACGAACGGCCCCTGATGGAGATCTTCGAATGAGCGCCCTGCTCGCCAATGCGATCCTGTTCAGCCTGTTCCTGTTCTCCCTGGCGATGGTGCTGACCCTGGTCCGCCTGTTCAAAGGCCCATCCGCGCAAGACCGGGTACTGGCGCTGGACTACCTGTACATCCTGGCGATGCTGATGATGCTGACCCTGGGTATTCGCTATGCCAGTGACACCTACTTTGAAGCGGCGCTGCTGATCGCGCTGTTCGGCTTCGTCGGCTCGTTCGCCCTGGCCAAATTCCTGCTGCGTGGCGAGGTGATTGAATGATGCCGTTATGGGTTGAAATTATCGTGGCGGCGTTGCTGTTGCTCAGCAGCCTTTTTGCCTTGATTGGCGCGATTGGCTTGCTGCGGATGAAAGAATTTTTCCAACGCATGCACCCGCCGGCGCTGGCCTCGACGTTGGGGGCATGGAGTGTGGCGTTGGCGTCGATCATCTACTTTTCAGTACTCAAATCCGGGCCGATATTGCATGGCTGGTTGATTCCGATTTTGCTCGCGATCACCGTGCCGGTCACCACACTGCTCCTGGCGCGCACGGCCCTGTTCCGCAAACGCATGGCCGGTGATGACGTCCCCGCCGAAGTCAGCAGCCGCCGCTGATTCTTCAAACGAATGCAGTAAAAATGTGGGAGCTGGCTTGCCTGCGATAGCGGTTTATCAGTTACAGCATCATTGACTGAACTTACGCTATCGCAGGCAAGCCAGCTCCCACAGTGGATCGAGTGAAACGTTAAACAGTGTGCAAAAAAACGCCCCGAACCAGTCGGGGCGTTTTTTATTCAGCGTGCAGCTTTCAACGGTCAGTCAGCCAACCGCCACGTCGTCCCACCCTTCCCGTCTTCCAACACCACACCCATCGCGGTCAGTTGGTCACGGATACGATCAGACTCCGCCCAGTCTTTACCGGCACGAGCAGCCAAACGCGCCTGAATCAACGCATCCACTTGCGCCGCATCCACGCGCCCTTCAGCACCAGCCTGCAGGAAGTCATCGGCTTCCATCTGCAACACACCCAGCACGCTGGCCAGTTCTTTCAGGCGTGCCGCCAGGCCCGCTGCCGCGTCGAGATCAGTCTCGCGCAAGCGGTTGATCTCGCGCACCATCTCAAACAGCACGGCGCAGGCTTCCGGGGTGCCGAAGTCGTCGTTCATCACTTCGGTGAAGCGTGCAACGAAGGCTTCGCCGCCTGCAGGCGCCACCGCGGGCAAGCCTTTCAACGCGTGGTAGAAACGTTCCAGGGCGCCCTTGGCGTCCTTGAGGTTGTCTTCGGAGTAGTTGATGGCGCTGCGGTAGTGGCTGGACACCAGCAGGTAGCGCACCACTTCCGGGTGGTACTTTTCCAGCACGTCGCGGATGGTGAAGAAGTTGTTCAAGGACTTGGACATCTTCTCGCCATTGATGCGGATCATGCCGCAGTGCATCCAGGCGTTGGCGTAGGTCTTGCCGGTGGCGGCTTCGCTCTGGGCGATTTCGTTTTCGTGGTGCGGGAACTCCAGGTCGCTGCCGCCGCCATGAATGTCGAAGGTCTCGCCCAGGCAGCAGGTGGACATCACCGAGCATTCGATGTGCCAGCCCGGACGCCCGGCGCCCCAGGGCGACTCCCAGCTCGGCTCGCCGGGCTTGGTGGCTTTCCACAGCACGAAGTCGAGCGGGTCTTGCTTGGCTTCGTCGACTTCAATACGCGCGCCGATGCGCAGGTCTTCGATCTTTTTGCGCGACAGCTTGCCGTAGCCCATGAACTTGGCGACGCGGTAGTACACGTCGCCGTTGCCTGGGGCGTAGGCGTAGCCCTTGTCGATCAAGGTCTGGATCATCGCATGCATGCCCGGGATGTGGTCCGTGGCACGCGGCTCCATGTCCGGTTTGAGGATGTTGAGGCGCGCCTCGTCCTCGTGCATGGCGGCGATCATGCGCTCGGTCAGCGCATCGAACGCCTCGCCGTTTTCGTTGGCACGATTGATGATCTTGTCGTCGATGTCGGTGATGTTGCGCACGTACGTCAAGTCATAGCCACTGAAACGCAACCAGCGGGTCACCAGGTCGAAGGCAACCATGCTGCGGCCGTGGCCGATGTGGCAGTAGTCGTACACGGTCATGCCGCACACGTACATGCGCACCTTGTTGCCGTCCAGTGGCTTGAAGACTTCTTTGGTCTTGCTGAGCGTGTTGTAGATCGTTAGCACGATGTTTCCCTTAAATCACTGGCCCCACGAATCTCGCAAGGTCACGGTACGGTTGAATACCGGAGCACCAGGTTTCGAGTCTTTGATATCTGCGCAGAAGTAGCCTTCGCGCTCGAACTGGAAACGGTCTTCCGGCTGTGCGTTGCCCAAGGAGGGTTCGGCACGACAACCAGTGAGTACTTGCAGGGAGTCAGGGTTGATGTTGTCGAGGAAACTCGCGCTGTCTTCGGCCTTCTCAGGGTTTGGCGAGCGGAACAGACGATCGTACAGGCGCACTTCGCACTCGATGCTGGCAGCGGCCGGCACCCAGTGGACCACGCCCTTGACCTTGCGGCCTTCTGGGTTCTTGCCCAGGGTGTCCGGGTCGTAGGAGCAACGCAGCTCGACGATGTTGCCGTCGGCGTCCTTGATCGCTTCGTCAGCGCGGATCACGTAGCTGCCGCGCAGGCGCACTTCGCCGTTCGGCTCCAGGCGCTTGTAGCCTTTTGGCGGCTCTTCCATGAAGTCGTCACGGTCGATGTAGATTTCCCGGGCGAATGGCAACTTGCGCACGCCGAGTTCTTCTTTTTGCGGATGACGCGGCAGTTCGAGGTTCTCGACCTGGCCTTCCGGGTAATTGGTGATCACGACTTTCAACGGACGCAGCACGCACATGGCGCGCGGTGCATTGGCATCCAGGTCCTGACGGATGCTGAATTCGAGCATGCCGAAATCGACCACGCCGTCGGAGCGGTTGGTGCCGACCATGTCGCAGAAGTTGCGGATCGACGCCGGGGTGTAGCCACGGCGACGGAAGCCCGACAGTGTGGACATGCGCGGGTCATCCCAGCCATGTACGTGTTTTTCATCGACCAGTTGCTTGAGCTTGCGCTTGCTGGTGATGGTGTAGTTCAGGTTCAGCCGGCTGAACTCGTACTGACGCGGGTGCGCCGGGACCGGCAGGCTGTCCAGGAACCATTCGTACAGCGGACGATGGCTTTCGAACTCCAGGGTGCAGATGGAGTGGGTGATACCTTCGATGGCGTCCGACTGGCCGTGGGTGAAGTCGTAGTTGGGGTAGATGCACCACTTGTCACCGGTCTGGTGGTGGTGGGCATGGCGGATGCGGTACATGATCGGGTCGCGCAGGTTCATGTTCGGCGAGGCCATGTCGATCTTGGCGCGCAGCACGCGGGCGCCGTCCGGGAACTCACCGGCGCGCATACGGTTGAACCAGTCCAGGTTCTCTTCCACCGAACGGTCGCGGAACGGGCTGTTCTTGCCCGGCTCGGTCAGCGTGCCACGGTACTCCTTGGCCTGCTCCGGGGTCAGGTCGTCCACATAGGCCTTGCCGGCCTTGATCAGCTCGACAGCCCAGTCGAACAACTGGTCGAAATACTTGGAGGCATAGCGCACTTCACCGGACCATTCGAAGCCCAGCCACTTGATGTCGCTTTCGATGGCGTCGATGTATTCCTGGTCTTCCTTGGCCGGGTTGGTGTCGTCGAAACGCAGGTGCGTGACGCCACCGAACTCCTGGGCCAGGCCGAAGTTCACACAGATCGACTTGGCGTGGCCGATGTGCAGGTAGCCGTTGGGCTCTGGCGGGAAACGGGTGACGATCTGCGTGTGCTTGCCCGAATCCAGGTCCGCCTGGATGATCGGGCGCAGGAAATTGACCGGGACGGCAGGTCCGGCCTTGGTATTCGAGGTAGGGTCGACAGTGGGCTTGCTCATAGGATCCTTGAACAGACAGGTTCATGGCCGGTTGGGGCCAGACAAAACAAAGGGCTTATCATAGCTGATGCTGTCAAGGCGCTGACAGGGCTCAGGTGCATTTAACGCACCACTGGTAAAAAACCACCTCGAAATTCCTGCCGGGCACGCTAAACTGCGCGCCTTGGCCAACGTTTAGCCAGACAGGTAAGGTGCCCAGGCGCCCACACCCACGAATTCCCTGAAAAGAGTAGTGAACATGACTCAAGTCAAACTGACCACCAACCACGGTGACATCGTCATCGAGCTGAACGCCGAGAAAGCGCCGATCACCGTCGCCAACTTCATCGAATACGTGAAAGCCGGCCACTACGAAAACACCGTTTTCCACCGTGTCATCGGCAACTTCATGATCCAGGGCGGCGGTTTCGAGCCAGGCATGAAAGAGAAGAAAGACAAGCGTCCAAGCATCCAGAACGAAGCGGACAACGGCCTTTCCAACGACAAGTACACCGTCGCCATGGCCCGTACCATGGAGCCGCATTCGGCCTCCGCGCAGTTCTTCATCAACGTCGCCGACAACGCCTTCCTCAACCACAGCGGCAAGAACGTGCAGGGTTGGGGCTACGCGGTGTTCGGTAAAGTCACCGAAGGCACCGACGTTGTCGACAAAATCAAAGGCGTGTCCACCACCTCCAAGGCCGGTCACCAGGACGTTCCAGCCGAAGACGTGATCGTCGAGAAAGCCGAGATCGTTGGGTGATATTACTGATTTCAGATTTGCATCTGGAAGAGGAGCGCCCGGACATTACCCGGGCGTTTCTGGATCTGCTCCACGGCCGCGCCCGTGGCGCCCAGGCGTTGTACATTCTGGGCGACTTCTTTGAAGCCTGGATTGGCGACGATGGCATGACCCCCTTCCAGCGTTCCATCTGTGAGGCTCTGCGTGAGCTGAGCGACAGCGGCACCCCGATTTTCATCATGCACGGCAACCGCGATTTCCTGATCGGCAAGGCGTTCTGCAAAGCGGCAGGCGCCACCTTGCTCAAGGACCCGACGGTCGTGCAGTTGTATGGCGAGCCTGTGCTGTTGATGCACGGCGACAGCCTCTGCACCCGCGACCTCGGCTATATGAAGCTGCGGCGCATCCTGCGTAACCCGATTGTGCTGTTTATCCTGCGCCACCTGCCCTTGGGCACCCGACACAAACTGGCGCGCAAGCTGCGCAGTGAGAGCAGTGCTCAAGTGCGCATGAAGGCCAACGACATTGTCGATGTCACCCCTGAAGAAGTGCCACGGGTGATGCAGCACTTCGGCGTGCGCACCCTGGTCCACGGCCATACCCACCGCCCCGCCATCCATAAGTTGCAGATCGGCGACCAGGCGGCCAAGCGCATTGTGCTGGGGGACTGGGACAAGCAAGGGTGGGCGTTGCAAGTGGATGAGCAAGGCTTTCAACTGGCGGCGTTTGACTTCGTCAATCCGCAGTTGGCATTGCCAGGCGCATAACCCTGCGACACGACACCGATCAACCTGTGGGAGCTGGCTTGCCTGCGATGCAGACACCTCGGTGTATCAGATGCACCGAGGTGATGCTATCGCAGGCAAGCCAGCTCCCACACAAGCCAGCTCCCACAGGAACCGCGCTGACCTTATGATCAGTGCCCCGACGCCGCAGGCCCGGCCTTTGCGGTAAACGGCGGCTTGGCCAGCCACACCAGCAACATCAAGCCCATGAACATCCACCCCAGCAACGTGAAGTAATCCACGGTGGACATCATGTACGCCTGGCTGGTGAGAATCTGGTCCAGCTGGGTATAGGCCTTCTGCCCTGCCCCACCCAGCGCCTGCAAGGCATCGCGGGTGGACGAGTCGTAGACGGTCATGTTCTCGCTCATGTAGGCATGGTGCTGGTCGGCCCGGCGGATCCAGATCCAGGTGGTCAGCGAGGCCGCGAAGCTACCGCCCAAGGTGCGCAGAAAGGTCGCAAGCCCGGCACCGTCGGCAATCTGGTGCGGTGGCAGGTCGGACATCAGGATGCTCAAGGTCGGCATGAAGAACAGCGCCACGCCGATGCCCATGAACAGCTGCACCATGGCGATGTGGGTGAAGTCCACTTCGTTGGTGAAACCGGCGCGCATGAAGCAGCTCAAGCCAATCGCCAGGAACGCCAGACCCGCCAGCAGGCGCAGGTCGAACTTGTGCGCGTACTTGCCCACGAACGGCGACATCAGCACCGGTAGAATGCCGATCGGCGCCACCGCCAGCCCGGCCCAGGTGGCGGTATAGCCCATCTGGGTTTGCAGCCACTGGGGCAGGATCAGGTTGATGCCGAAAAAGCCCGCATAACCGAGGATCAACACAATGGTGCCGATACGGAAGTTACGGTGCGCGAACAGCCGCAGGTTGACCACGGGGTGCTTGTCGGTCATTTCCCAGATCACGAACACCGCCAGGGCAATCACCGAAATGGCCGCACCGATGATGATGAAGTTGGACTCGAACCAGTCCAGGTCATTGCCCTTGTCGAGGATGATCTGCAAGGCCCCCACCCCGACAATCAGGCTCAGCAGCCCAACGTAGTCCATCGGCTGGTAGCTGGTGACCACCGGGCGCTTTTTCAGCTGCGCACGCACCACCATCACCGCGAAGATACCGATGGGCACGTTGATGAAAAAGATCCACGGCCAACTGTAGCTGTCGGTGATCCAGCCACCGAGGATGGGACCTGCAATCGGCGCCACCACCGTAACCATCGCCAGCAACGCCAAGGCCATGCCGCGCTTGGCCGGCGGGGAGACCGCAATCAACAGCGTCTGCGTCATCGGGTACAACGGCCCGGCGACCAAGCCTTGCAGCACCCGAAAGCCGATCAGCTCGGGCATCGAGGTGGAAATCCCGCAGAGGAACGACGCCAGCACAAACAGGATGGTCGCCCACAGGAACAGCTTCACCTCGCCGAAGCGTCGGCTCAACCAGCCGGTGAGCGGCAAGGCGATGGCGTTGCTCACCGCAAACGAGGTGATCACCCAGGTGCCCTGCTCCGAACTCACCCCCAGGTTGCCGGAGATAGTCGGCAACGCCACGTTGGCGATGGTGGTGTCGAGCACCTGCATAAAAGTCGCCAGCGACAGCCCGATAGTGGCCATCAACAGGCTGGGCGGCGTGAACGAGGCGTTATTGCTCATCAGCGTTGCGCAGCCTTGGGAGCGGCGACGCTGTTGTCATGGATCAACTGGTTGATCATGGCATCGGCTTCGGCCAATTGGCGGTCATACACGTTGGTGGTGAACGAGGCTTTTTGCGGCGCCTGTTGCGCCAGCACCGGGCCGCTCTGATCGTGCAGGTCTACGTTGACCACGGTGCTCAAGCCCACTCGCAGCGGGTGCTTGGCCAGCTCTTCGGCGTTGATATGGATGCGCACCGGTACCCGCTGCACGATCTTGATCCAGTTGCCGGTGGCGTTTTGCGCGGGCAGCAAGGCGAACGCGCTGCCGGTGCCCGCGCCAAGGCTGTCGACGGTGCCGCTGTACTTCACGTCGCTGCCGTAGATGTCCGACTCGATATCCACCGGCTGACCGATGCGCATATCCCGCAGTTGGGTTTCCTTGAAGTTGGCGTCGTTCCACAGCTGGTCCAGCGGGATCACCGCCATCAGCGCGGTGCCCGGCTGCACGCGTTGGCCCAATTGCACGGTGCGCTTGGCCACATAGCCGGTAACCGGCGCGATCAAGGTGCTGCGCGCATTGGTCAGGTAAGCCTGGCGCAGTTGCGCGGCAGCCGCTTGCACATCGGGATGGGACGAAATCACCGTGTCATCCACCAGGGCATTGGTGGTTTTCAGTTGTTGCTCAAGGTTGGTCAAGGCGTTCTTGGCGGCGGTCAGGCTGTCGCGGGCGTGGGACAGTTCTTCCTGGGAAATTGCGCCGCCCTGGGCCAGCGTCTTGCGGCGGTTGTAGTTGTCCTGGGCCGTCTGTACATCGGCCTTCTGCGCATTGACCTGGGCTTTCATGCCATCGACATTGCTGTACAGGCCGCGCACCTGGCGCACGGTCCGGGCCAGGTTGGCCTGGGCACTCTGCAGGCCGACGGCGGCGTCGTTGGGGTCGAAGTTGATCAGCACCTGGCCTTCATGCACCAGGTCGCCATCGTCGGCGCCAATGCTGACCACGGTGCCGGTGACCAGCGGGGTGATTTCCACCACGTTGCCGTTCACATAGGCGTCGTCGGTACTCTCATTAAAGCGCCCGTAGAATTCATACCAGGCCCACACGCCCACCACACTCAGAATGACGATCAGCGCCAGGCCGATCAGCATCACTTTGCGTTTGCGGGGGTTGGTGTCTTTGGGTTGTTCGGTTGTGTTGGTGCTTTCGGCAGTGGCCATGACAAATACCTCAAATTATTCCGTGCGTGTAGCTGGGGTGGTCGCGGCCACGCTGTTGGCGTGATACCCGCCACCCAGGGCCTGCATCAATTGAATCGACAGGTCGATCTGCGCCGCATTCAAGGTCGCTAACTGACGCTGGGCCTGTAGCAGTTGCTGCTCGATGCTGAGCACATCCAGGTAGTTACCGATGCCTGAGCTGTAGCGTTGCACCCCGGTGTCGTAGGACTGCTGCGCGATGTCGGCCGCGTGTTGCTGGGCCTGGATCTGCCGGCCCGTATCACGCAATTGCGAAAGGCTGTTGCCGATATCACCCAAGGCTTGCACCAGGGTTTTGTTGTACTGGGCCACGGCCAGGTCGTAGTCGGCGTCGCGGGCATCGAGGTCGGCGCGCAGGCGGCCGCCATCAAAAATCGGCAGCGAAATCGTCGGTGCGATATTGAAGAAGCGGCTGGCCGAACCGAACATCGCATCGCCCAGCAACGACTCGGCGCCTGCGCTCGCGCTCAGGTTGAGGTTGGGGTAGAAGCGGGTTTTGCTGGCGTCGATGTTCTTGCTCGCGGCCTCTACGCGCCAGCGTGCGGCGACCAGGTCCGGGCGACGACCGAGCAGCTCGGCAGGCAGCACGGCCGGCACGGCCACGGCGCTGGGTTTGAGCACCGCTGGGCGAGCCAACTCGTCACCGCGGTCCGGGCCTTTGCCGAGCAACACAGCCAACGCGATCTTGGCGCTTTGAAGCTGTTTTTCCGCGTCAATCAGTTGCGACTGGGAGCTGGCTTCCAGGCTCTCGGTCTGCTGGTACTGATATTCGCTGTCGATACCAGAACTCAGGCGGCGCTTGCTCAGGTCGAGCATCTGGCGGGTACGCTTGAGGTCATCGACGGCCAGGTCACGCACGATATGGGCCTGGCCGAGGTCGCTATAGGCCTTGGCCACGTTCGCGGCCAGGGTCAGGCGCGCGGCCTGCTGGTCGACTTCGGCAGCACGGGCCTCGCCCAACGCCGCTTCCCAGGCGGCGCGCTGGCCGCCCCAGAGGTCGAAGTTGTAGTTGAAGCTGGCGCCGATGTTACGCACGGTCGAATAGGCATCGCCCTGCCCGCGGGGGTCCTGGTCCTTGGCCAGGCGCGAGCGGCTCACACCGGCGCTGGCATCCACCGTCGGCATACGGGCGGCGTTGGCGGCATAGGCCGCCGCTTCAGCTTGGTGGGCGCGGGCGTCGGCGACTTGCATGTCGGGGCTGTTTTGCAGGGCTTCCTGGATCAGGCCGTCAAGCTGTGGGTCGCCCAGGCTTTTCCACCAATCAGCGGCCGGCCAGGCGGCGCTCGACAGCGTCACGCCGCTGAGGGATTTGCCGGTGTGCAGGGTGTTGGCGTCGAGGCGCTGGCCCTGGGTGTCGAGGCCGCTGTAATTGGCGCAACCGGCCAACGTCATCGCCGCCAGCACCAGGCTGAGTGCGCGAGTGTTCATGATCTACCTACCCGCTGGATAGTGATGGGGTCACCCGCAGCGATCAGCATTTTCTTCAGGATCCGCTCCAGGGTTTCCAGCTCGCCCGGCTCAAGCACGCCGGCCAACTGGTTCAGGGCCTTGGCGCCGATGTGCGGGAGCATGTCCGCCAGGCGCTGGCCCTCGGTGGTCAGCACCAACTGCACCTGGCGGCGATCCAGCTCGGAGCGCTTGCGGCTGAGCAAGTCTTTTTGCTCCAGCCGGTCGAGCATCCGCGTCATCGAGCCGCTATCGAGTGACAGATTGCGGCACAGCTCCGCCGGGGTATCGACGCCGAACTGGGCCATGATGATCAACACCTTGAACTGCGCGGCGGTGATGCCGTGGGGTTCCATGTGGGTGTCGATGATGCGGTCCTTGAGGATCGCGGCGCGGCCCAGCAACAGGCCTAGGTGGCAGTTGTGGAAGTTGTCAGGGGTGAAGTGAGGCATCGAAAGTCACCTTATTACTGCCTAGGCAGTGAATGTGTGACGAGATGTTACTGCTTAGGCAGCGAATGTCAAATGGAATAATTAGGTTGCTTGGTAGTTGAGTAACTTAGAGCCTTGGACAGCAATCAAATCAGGGAGAGCCAGTTAAGGCTTTTTGTAGGAGCGAGCTTGCTCGCGAAAAACTCACAGGCGCCGCGTTCGTTCAGGATGCACGCGTTATCGTTGACGTCTTTCGCGAGCAAGCTCGCTCCTACATTTTTTGATCGAGCGAGGCTTAGAAATCCCGCTTATAGAAAATATCCAATGAACTGGCCACACCCGTGGCCACTTCCAGGTACACCTTCTTGCTCAGCAGGTAGCGCAAGGCAATGGTATTGGCCGGCTCGAACACCCCTACCCCGTAACGCAGGCTGAGCTTCTCGTTGATCTTGCCGCTGGCCACCACTGCGGTGCTGTTACCCGTACCCTGGGTGTCGAGATCAAAGTCCTGGATGCCCAGCTTGTTGGCGATATCCGAGGTCACGCCGGCGCTGCCCATCAAGCCCAGGCCCAGGGCGGCTTCGGCGAGCATGTTGTTGTCTTCGCCGGTGTTGGTGCGCGAACGGCCCAGCACCAGGTACGACAGCGCATCTTCCTGGGCCATGGCCGGCTCGGAGAAGATCTGAGTGGTCGGTTGTTCAGCGCTGCCGCTCAGGCGTATGCCGGCGGTCACGGTGCGCGACGATTCGACCACCACGCGCACGGCTTCGATATCCAGGAACGGTTGGTCCAGCGGCCCGGCAAACAACAGCCGTGCACGACGCACGTTGAGGCGTTGGCCGTAGGCGCGGTAGCGGCCGTCGTTGAGCCACAGCTCGCCGCGGGTGTCCATGTTGTCGCCGATATGCACATGGCCCTGGACCTTGGCGGTGAGGCCGAAGCCGGCGAAGTTAAGCTGGTCTTCACCCACCTCTACGTCGATATCCATGGCCATGGCCATCGGCGGTTTACCCTCTTCGGTCTGGCTGCCGATGATCACGGTATCGTCGGAAACCTTGACCGTCGAAGGCGGCAATTCGCGCACGGTGATATCGCCACGGGGGATGTGGACTTTGCCGGCAATCGCCAGTTTGTCGTCCTTGAGGCTGATCTTCAGGTCGGGCGCCACTTCCAGCTTGGCGTAGGGCTCCACGGTGACTGGCAGTTGCGAGCCTTTGAGGCTGAGGTCGACCACCAGGGCGCGGCCCCAGTCGATCTGGCCCTTGAGGCTGCCCTGCCCGGCCTTGCCGCTGTGCCAGCCGCCGTTGAGCTGCACACTTTCGCCGGCGATCTGCGCCTGCAGGTTCAAGCCCTCGAGGCTGATGGGCAGTTCCGGCCCGGAGACTTCGCCGTCCACTAGGTTCACGTTGCCGTTGACCAGGGGCGCGAGCAAGCCGCCGGAGATACGGCCATTGCCGTTGAGTTTGCCGTTGAGTTTTTCCACCATCGGCACAAAGGGCCGCGCGACGGCGAGGTCCAGGCCGGTGAGGCTGAACGTGCCAGTGATCGGCTTGTTGTTCGGCAGCGGGTTAATCTGCGCCTGTAGCAACAACTCGCCAAGCTTGCCACCATGGAAATTCAGTTGGGCGTCGATGCGCTTGGGGTTGAGGGTGGTTTCCAGCTTCAGGGTGTCGTAGGGGAAATCCAACCACTGGCCCTTGTCACGCACGCGCAAGGTGCCGCCACTGGCGTCCACCGCAACCACACCTTTTGGGCCGCTCTGGGGCAGGTCGAGTTGCACATCGGCGTTGAGCCTGCCCTGCCAGGCAAAGTCTTTGGGCAAAAACGCCGCGAGGCTCTCGAGGGGGAATTGCTTGAGGTGGTAACGCAGCTTCGGCTCCGGCATCAGGCGCTGGTCTTCACCACACAGGCTGGCGCCGCCGGAGACCCAACAGTGTGCGCCGAAGGTTAGCTTGCCATCGGCCAGGCGTTCGATCTTCGCCGGGGCTTGCAGCCGCCAGTCTTGGCCACCGGCTTGCACGTCGCCACTGGCCAGGCGCCCGCGCCAGTTGTCTTTGTCGAGGTTGCCGTCCAGGGCCAGGGCCAGCTTGACCAGCGGGCCGGTCAGGTCCAGTTGGACTTTCTGACTCTTGATATCGCCCTGGGCGCTGGCGGTGAGGTTGCCGACTTGCGTCTCGCCGCTTTGAATACCGCTGGCCTTGAGGTCGAGCTTGGCGCGTTGTGCGCTATCGAGGTTGGCGTCCAGGTTGAGGCTTTGCAGACGGTTGTCGGCAAAGGCCAGTTGCTGCCCCTTGAGGTCGAGTTTGCCTTGAGGGGCTTTCAAGGTGCCGGCCACCTCGACACGCCCGTTGACTTGCCCACGCAGTTGCGGCCAGAGCTGGGCCAGGCGCGCCAGCTTGATGTCGATCTGCCCGGCCAGACGCTGTTGCAGGCTGCCGCTGCCGTTGATGCGGTTGTCGCCCAGGCGGATGTCCAGGTTGGCGAGAGTCCATTGTTCGCCGGCGCCTTCGGCCTTGGCCGCGAGCACGGCGGTTTGGCCGCGCAGGCGACCCTTGAGGTCCAGGTCGGCGTTGAGCTTGAGCTGTTCATTTTTGAACTCGCCTTTGCTGCGCAGCGGCCCGGCCAGAGTGCCGGGCAACTCTGCGACCCAATAGGCCGGGTTCAGCGCCGACAGATCCAGGGCGGTGTCCCAGGCAATGCCGTCGGCAAATTGCAGGTTCAGGTGGCCTTCGGCCTTGCCTTGGCCGGCACTCAGTTTCAGCTCAGGCAGGAAGACCTGCTTGAGGTCGCCACTGAAGGGGGTGACCACATTGAACTTGCCCGCCGGGCCGTCGAGGTCGGCCTTGAGATTGCCCAGGTAGTTGCCGTCTTTATAGGAGATTTCACCGTTGAAGGTGCGCAAGGCCACTTGCGGTTCGTCGATGGCCGGATAGAGGCGGTGCCAGGGAAAATCCAGCCAGTCGATCTTGGCGTCCGCACTGAAGCCTTGCTGCCAGTCCAGGTTGGCACTGAGCTTGAGGCTTTGCTTGTCGCCGGCCGTCAGGTCCAGGCCGGCGATCTGCGCGCCCTTGGCGTCAACCTTGCCCTTGAGCAGTAAATCCACCGGGCCTTTTTCGGCCGGGAGCACGGCCTTGCCCAGCAACTGGTAGCCATTGCTCAGGTCGCCTTTGGCGCTCAAGTCCAGTTGGTTGAGTTGCAGGGTATCGGGCAGGTCTGCGCTGGGTTTGAACGACTCGGAGGTGATGTGCAACTGCGCCGGAAGGTTTTCCACCAGGGGCTGCAGCTCGCCAGTGAGCTTGGCCGGCAGGTAGCCGCTGCTGTCGGCGTCGAGCTTGAGGGTTTTGAGCAGGTCGCCGTCGATCTTGAGCGCGACCGTCCAGGGGGCACCGCCTGGGGCGTAGGGCAAGCTCAGGTTGCCGGTAGCATTCAGCGGCCAGTCGCCGGTAGGTTGCAGCAGGCCGGCGAGGTCCAGTATTAGATCGTCGCGCTGCAGATGCATCGAGTCGATCTGCAGGCCGGCGGTAGTCCAGTGCGCCGCCAGTTGCAGGCCCTTGAGTTCTTCATTGCCGTTGAACAGCAGGCTGCCAATGCGCACATCGCCCAACTGCAGGGCAACCGGCAGCTTCAGGTCGGGCAGTTGAATCGGCCCGCTGTCGCTCTCTTCGGCACTGGGAGCGAATTCCAGGCTGACCTGTTCCACCTCCAGTCGGTTGATGCACAGGGTCATGCGCAGCAGGCAGCCGGGCGACCAGTCAAACGTCGGCGCATTCAACTCGACGCGGCTGCCATCCTGCTGCCATAGCAGATGATCGGCGCGCCACTGCCCGCCCAGGCGGCCTTGGAAATTTTCCACGCTCAAACCTGGCACCTGGCCCAAGGCCCAACGACTGCCCGCCTGGGTGCCAAGCACTGACCACAGCGCCAATAACAGCAAGGCGAGGATGGCAACCAGCACCAGCCCCGCTATTTTCAAACCACGCATCACAGCTCAGGCCCCATGGAAAAGTGCAAGCGAACGCCGCCCGGATCTTCGAGGGCATGGGCCAGGTCGAGGCGAATCGGCCCCACCGGGGAGACCCAGCGCACGCCGACGCCCACGCCAGTTTTCAGGCTGGGCAAGTCGAGGTTGTTGAACGAGTTGCCCTGGTCGATGAAGGTCGCGATACGCCATTTATCGGTGATGGAATATTGATACTCAGCGCTCAAGGCCACCATGTAGCGGCCACCGATGCGGTCGCCCCTATCGTTCTCGGGCGACAGCGTCTGGTACTCGTAGCCGCGCACGCTCTGGTCGCCACCGGCAAAGAAGCGCAAGGAAGGAGGCACGGATTTGTAGCCATTGGTGGCACTGCCGCCAAATTGCGCGCGGCCCAGAAAGCGGTGATTGTCCCACAAGGTGGTCAGGCCTTTGACGGTGGCTGTGCCGTAAAGCAGGTTGGTGTCGGACCCCAGGCCCTCTTTGGCGACCTTGGTGTCGAACATCAGGCGGTAGCCGTGGTGCGGGTCGATGCGGTTGTCACTGCGCAGGTAGGAATAACTCACGCCTGGCATCAGCAGGTTGCTCAGGCCTGAGTCATTGCCCAGGCGGTATTCTTCGCGCTGGTACTTGAGAGAGATCACCCGCGTCCAGCCACTGGGCAACTTGCTGTGCCATTCGGGGCCGATGGTGAGCAACTTGCTCAGGGTGTCGGTGTTGGCGATCTCTTCATTCTGGTAGCCGCCGGCAAAGCGCAATTTGTCGGTGAGCGGCGGGTCGAGCGGGATGTCGTACCACAGCCCGACGTTCTGCCGCGGCGCCGACAGTTCGGCTTCCCAGCCATAACTGTGGCCCTGGGGGTTGACCCAATGGCGCGTCCAGTTGGCTTTGCCCCGTGGGCCGACGTCGGTGGAATAACCCAGGCCCAGGCCCATGGTGCGCGGTTTGCGGGTGTCCAGTTGCACCGCGACCGGGATCACGTCATCGGTGGCGGCGGTAGGGCTGGCATCCACGCGTACGCCTTCGAAGAAGCCACTGGCTTGCAGGTTCTGGTTGAGTTCGGCGACCAGTTCGGAGTCATAGGGCGTGCCGGGCTTGAACGGCACCATGCGCTGCAACAGCTCTTCATCAAAGGGTGTGTCGCCGGTAAAGCTGACCTTGCCCATGCTGTAGCGCGTGCCGCTGTCGTAAATGAGTTCGATGTCGGCCACGCCCGCTTGAGGGTCTACGGCAAGTTTCTGGCTGGTAAAGCGCCCACTGAAAAAGCCATAGCGCGAGGCCTGGTTCTGAATCAGGCGCTTGGCGTCTTCGTAATGGCCATGGTTGAGCACGGCGCCGGACTTGAGGTCGTCGCTGGCGGGCACGCGAAAAGCCTTGAGGCTCGCGGCCTGGCCATCGACCCTTAGGGTGACGTCGCGCAAATGCACCGGTTCGCCGGGGTCGATGGTGAGGGTCAGGCGCGGGTTCTTGCCGCCCTTCACCTCGCTGGCGATCTGTGGCTGATAGTAGCCCAAGGCCTGCGCGGCTTTGCGCGCCTGCTCCTCGGCGCCACGGCTGAACCGCAGCAAGGCTTCTTCATCACGATCGCCGACCCCGCCGATGTAGCCTTCGATGTTGGCTTTCAGCGCGTCGTTTGAGGGTTTGATCCGCACGTCCAGTTCGCTTTGCGCCAATGCGCCGCAGCTTGTGAACAGCAGAATCAAGCCGCTGGTAAATCTTCCTGGAAACTTCATAGGCGCGGATGCTACACGAGCGAGGGAGGAACTTTGAACCAGGATTAGTCTGAATAATTCTGTTCTAAGCCGTTGCAGGATGTAACGCCTGGGGATTGGGATGGTAAAACACATGCTCGCGCACCGGCCCTACGGCGACTTCGCCGATTTCCTCATAGCCCTGTCGCTTGTAGAAATCCAGATAACGGGAGTTGCCGGTGTCGAGCACCACGCCGGATGAATGCGGGTCGTCGGCACACCAATTGTGTACCGCTTCCAGCAACTGCTCACCATGGTGCTTGCCCTGAAACTGCGGGTGAATGCCCAGCAACGGCAGCACATGCACAGACTCGTTGGGCAGGCACGCCATGACGGCATGATGGTATTCCAGGTAACGCCGCGTACCGCGCACGCCCGTGCTCAGCCACATGCGGATTTGCCAGGCCCAGCTTTCGGTGATGCCCAGGCGCCGTTGCGGCGGCGCAATCAGGGCGATGCCAATCAGCCGATCGTTGACGAACAGGCCGATGGCAGGGAGTTTCTGAAAGAAGTGCTGCTTGACCAGTTCGCGCACGGTGGCACGTACTCGCTGCTCATAGCCCGCTCGCTCGGCTTCGAAAATATAGGCGAAGGTCGGTTCATGGCGATACGCCTGGTACAGCAGGGAACGCGCCTCGCGGGAATAACCGCTATTGAGCAGGCGGATTTCGGCAGTGGCCGTCGAAGTGTCTGGCATAACAGTCAATCTCCCTGGGCGCCACTCAAACATGGCGTTCTTATGGGTACGAACCTACACAGCTCCAGTCGTTCCCAGACATTAGCAGCGCATTCACCCTACCGCCACGCTGGCCCCCATCCGACTTGTCGGCTAGCATCGCCCTTTTGCCAGACTGGACTGCCGACCATGAAAATCGTCTCCTTCAATATCAACGGGCTGCGTGCTCGCCCTCATCAGTTGGCGGCGCTGATTGAAAAGCATCAACCGGACGTGATCGGCTTGCAGGAAACCAAGGTCCACGATGATCAGTTCCCGTTGGCCGAAGTGCAGGCCCTGGGTTATCACGTGTACTACCACGGGCAGAAAGGCCATTACGGCGTGGCGCTGCTCTCGCGCCAACCGGCCTTGAGCATGCACAAAGGTTTTGCCAGCGATGAAGAAGACGCCCAACGCCGGTTTATCTGGGGCACCTTCGCCGATGAAAACGGCCAGCCGGTGACCATCATGAACGGCTATTTCCCTCAGGGCGAAAGCCGCGACCACCCAACCAAGTTCCCGGCCAAGCAGCGCTTCTATGAAGACTTGCAACAATTGCTGGAAAGCCAGTTCAGCAATGACCAGGCACTGGTGGTGATGGGCGACGTGAACATTTCCCCAGAGGACTGCGATATCGGCATCGGCGCCGACAACGCCAAGCGCTGGCTGAAAACCGGCAAGTGCAGCTTCCTGCCGGAAGAACGCGAGTGGATGGCACGTTTGAAGAACTGGGGCCTGGTGGACAGCTTCCGCCACCTCAACCCGGACGTGACCGACCGCTTCAGCTGGTTCGATTACCGTAGCCGTGGGTTTGAGGACGAGCCCAAGCGTGGGCTGCGTATTGATGTGATCATGGCATCCACCGGTTTGGTGCCACGGGTCAAGGATGCGGGGGTGGATTACGACCTGCGCGGGTTGGAAAAACCGTCGGACCATGCGCCGATCTGGCTGGAACTGAGCTGACCTCAAAAATGGATTGTAGGAGCGAGCTTGCTCGCGAAGAACTTGAAAGCGCCGCGTTAAAACAGATTCGCTGCGTTATCGTTGACGCTTTTCGCGAGCAAGCTCGCTCCTACAGGGCATCAGGGTTTGCCAGCGCCCGTGTCGGTCATATGACTGCAATCCAACTGACTTAATCTCCCGGCACTCCCTTGGCTTGAGAAGGTGCCGGCATGATGCTGCGCGTTCTGTTCCTGTGTTTTGCAATCGCACTCCCCGCCGTGGCGGCCCCTCTGTCCATTCCCGACCAAGGCCCGGCCCTGCGCATCCAGGGCTCCAACACCATCGGCGCGGCCCTCGGCCCGGCGCTGGTCAAGGGTTTGATGGAGCATCAGGGCTTGCAGGACGTACACGCTGAAGCAGGTGCCGGGGCGAATGACCAGCGCGTGGTCGGCACGACGCGCCAAGGCAAGACGGTCACCATCGAGGTCGCGGCCCACGGTTCCAGCACCGGCTTTGCGGCGCTGAAGAACAACCGCGCCGACCTCGCCGCAGCGTCCCGCCCGATCAAAGACAGCGAGCTGGTGGACCTCGATCCCCTGGGTGACTTGAAAAGCCCAGGCGCCGAGCATGTGATCGCCATTGATGGCCTGGCAATCATCGTTAACCCGCGCAACCCGCTCAATAGCCTCAACACCGAGCAATTGGCGCAGATCTTCAACGGCGAGGTCAGCACCTGGGAGGCACTGGGAGGTACAGGCGGGACCATCCATTTATATGCCAGGGATGATCAGTCCGGCACCTTCGACACTTTCAGGGAACTGGTGCTGAGCCGCCGCGGCCAACCGCTCGCGCCGTCGGCCAAGCGCTTTGAATCCAGCGAACAGCTGTCCGATGCGGTGAGCCAAGACCCCCAGGGCATCGGTTTTATCGGCCTGCCCTCTGTGCGCCAGGCCAAGGCGGTGGCGATTGTCGACGGTGACTCGCAACCGATGTTGCCGCTGACCAGCCTGATCGCCACCGAAGATTACCCGCTGTCACGCCGGCTGTTCTTCTACTTGCCACCCTCCTCCCCCAACCCGTGGGCGAAGGCGTTGGTGGAGTTTACCCAAGGCAGCAAAGGCCAGGCGATTGTGGCTGCCAATGGCTTTATCGCCCAGCAGGTGCAGGCGATTGGCGTGACGCCGCGCCCGTCGATGCCTGACGATTACCAGGCCATCGCCCGGGACGCTCAGCGCCTGACGGTAAATTTTCGCTTCGACGAGGGCAGCGCCAGCCTCGACAACAAGGCGCGCCAGGACGTGCAGAGAGTGGTGGCCTATATCAGAAGCCACGGCAAGCTGGATAAACAGGTGACGCTGGTGGGGTTTGGCGATACCAAGAACGACCCGCAACGTGCGGCCTTGTTGTCGAAATTGCGGGCGATGGCGGTGCGCCGGGAGCTGGCCAAGAGCGGTGTGGTGCTCAAGGATATTCGCGGGTTTGGTGCGCAGATGCCGGTGGCGGCCAATACTGCGGATGAGGGGCGGATCAAGAATCGGCGGGTGGAGGTGTGGGTGTACTGAGGATCGTTCCCACGCTCCGCGTGGGAATGCCGCTCTGGACGCTCCGCGTCCGCTCTTGAAAGGGTGACGCAGAGCGTCACGGGAGGCGTTCCCACGCAGAGCGTGGGAACGATCGCAGAGCGTGGGAACGATCATCAGTGCTACTGCCCGCCGCGCATCAATTCCCGTGGCACATATTTGCCAATCTCAAACTTGCCAATCGCCGCGCGGTGCACTTCGTCCGGGCCGTCGGCCAGGCGCAGGGTGCGTTGCATGGCGTACATATAGGCCAGCGGGAAGTCGTTGGACACCCCGGCGCCGCCGTGCAGCTGGATCGCGCGATCGATGACCTTCAAGGCCACATTCGGGGCCACCACCTTGATCTGGGCGATTTCGCTTTTCGCCACTTTGTTGCCTACGGTGTCCATCATGTACGCCGCTTTCAAGGTCAGCAGGCGTGCCATGTCAATTTCCATGCGTGAGTCGGCGATCTTGTCGATATTGCCGCCCAACCGCGCCAAGGGCTTGCCGAAGGCGGTGCGGCTGACCGAGCGTTTGCACATCAATTCCAACGCACGTTCGGCCATGCCGATCGAACGCATGCAGTGGTGGATACGGCCTGGGCCAAGGCGGCCCTGGGCGATCTCGAAGCCACGGCCTTCGCCCAGCAACACGTTTTCATAGGGCACGCGCACATTGTCGAACAGCACTTCGGCATGCCCGTGGGGCGCATCGTCGTAGCCGAATACCGGCAGCGGCCGCAGGATTTTCACGCCTGGGGTATCGACCGGCACCAGGATCATCGAGTGCTGCTGGTGACGCGGCGCATCGGGGTTGCTCAGGCCCATGAAGATCAGGATCTTGCAGCGCGGGTCGCAGGCGCCGGAGGTCCACCATTTTTTGCCGTTGATCACCCACTCGTCGCCCTGGCGTTCGGCACGGGCGGCCATGTTGGTGGCGTCCGAGGACGCCACATCCGGTTCGGTCATGGCAAAAGCCGAGCGAATCTCGCCGCGCAGCAAGGGTTCAAGCCAGCGCTGTTTCTGTTCTTCGTTGGCGTAGCGCACCAGCACTTCCATATTGCCGGTGTCGGGGGCAGAGCAGTTGAATGGCTCAGGGCCAAGCAACGAGCGGCCCATGATTTCCGCCAAGGGTGCGTATTCAAGGTTGCTCAGGCCGGCGCCCAGTTCGGATTCCGGCAGGAACAGGTTCCACAAGCCCTCGGCCTTCGCCTTGGCCTTGAGTTCTTCCATGATCGCCGTGGGCTGCCAGCGATCACCTTCGCTGACCTGGCGTTCAAACACTGGTTCGGCCGGGTAGACATAAGCGTCCATGAACGCAGTGACGCGTTCACGCAGTTCCTGAACCTTGGGCGAATAGGCGAAATCCATGGGCAGCTCCCTTCTCTGAGAGGTTGTTTAGGTCATGCATTCGATGCTAGAACAGCGTTGATAATTTACCTAGCCTATTCTCGGCGTGTATTAACATTCATCACCGATATATGATCGGCGTATGAGCACCTAACAATAAGAGCGCAACGAAATGAATCTGAGCAAGGTCGATCTCAACCTCTTCATCGTCTTTGATGCGATCTACACCGAAGCCAACCTGACCCGCGCCGGGCAGATCGTCGGCATCACCCAGCCGGCGGTGTCCAACGCCCTGGCACGGTTGCGCGAAACCTTCAACGACCCGCTGTTCGTGCGCACCGCCCAAGGCATGGTGCCCACGCCCATGGCGCAGAACATCATCGGCCCGGTGCGCAATGCGTTGTCATTGCTGCGCGTGTCGGTGCAGGAAAGCCGCATCTTCAACCCGCAACAGGCGGCCAAGACCTACCGCATCAGCATGACCGACCTGACCGAGGCCGTGATCCTGCCGCTGCTGTTCCAGCGCCTGCGTCGCCTGGCGCCGACCGTGGTGATCGAAAGTTTCCTGTCAAAACGCCGGGAAACCACCAAGGAACTCGCGGCCGGGCGCCTGGACTTTGCCGTGGATGCACCGCTCAACACCGACCCGCAGGTGCGTCACGTAAAGCTGATGGAAGACCGCTACGTGTGTGCCATGCGCAAGGGCCACCCGATGGCGGGCAAGGACAAATTCACGCTGGATGATTACCTGTCGCTGACCCATATCCACATCTCCAGCCGCCGCAACGGTTTGGGCTATGTGGACCTGGCCTTGGGCAAGATGGGCATTCAGCGCAAGATCGCCCTGCGTTCCCAGCATTACCTGATGGCCTCCCAGGTGCTGCAACAGACTGACATGGTGATGACCGTGCCCGAGCGTTTCGCTCGCCGTCATGAACTGCACTGGTTCCAACTGCCTGTCAACAGCGTGCCACCGGTGGAAACCCATTTGTACTGGCACGAAAGCACCGACCAGGACCCGGCGAACCGCTGGATGCGTGAACAGATGATCGAGTTGTGCCAGCAGGTGACGGCCCAGGAAAAGAAAGTCCTGCAGCCTTGACGTTTACGTCAACCTGCAATTAGCTTAGCGCCAAGACTTCCTTGAGCACCGCCATGAGCACCACCTACAGCATCTCCGACCTCGCCCGCGAGCTTGATATCACCACCCGCGCCATTCGTTTCTATGAAGAACAAGGCCTGCTGGCCCCCGAACGTCGGGGCCAGGAGCGCATTTACTCGGCGCGGGACAAGGTCAGCCTCAAGCTGATCCTGCGCGGCAAACGCATCGGTTTCTCCCTGGCCGAATGCCGCGAACTGATCGAACTCTACGACCCCACCGGCGGCAACCAGATCCAACTCAACAGCATGCTGGCCAAGATCGCCGAACGCCGTGAACAGCTGGAACAGCAACTGCTGGATATCGAACAGATGAAGCTGGAACTGGACACCGCTGAAGAGCGTTGCACCCAGGCCCTGGCGCAGACCATCAGCCAAGCCGGCCATTGACCAGAAGGTAACTGCCATGTCCCTCCCCTCCCACGTACGCCTGGTTGAAGTCGGCCCGCGCGACGGTTTGCAGAACGAAGCCCAGCCCATCAACGTGGCGGATAAAGTCCGACTGGTGGACGCCTTGAGCGCCGCCGGCTTGAGCTATATCGAAGTCGGCAGTTTTGTCTCGCCCAAATGGGTGCCGCAAATGGCCGGCTCCGCCGAAGTGTTTGCGCAGATCCAGCGCAAGCCCGGCGTAACCTATGGCGCACTGGCACCGAACCTGCGCGGGTTCGAGGATGCGCTGGCGGCCGGGGTCAAGGAAGTCGCGGTGTTTGCGGCGGCGTCCGAGGCGTTCTCCCAGCGCAATATCAATTGTTCCATCAGCGAAAGCCTGGAGCGCTTCGCACCGATCATGGCCGCCGCCAAGCAGCACGGCATCAGCGTGCGCGGCTATGTGTCCTGTGTACTGGGTTGCCCCTATGAAGGCGATATCGCGCCGGAGCAAGTGGCGGCCGTCGCCCGCGAGCTGTATGCCATGGGCTGCTATGAAGTGTCCTTGGGAGACACCATCGGTACCGGCACGGCGGGCGCTACCCGGCGCCTGTTCGAGGTGGTCGGCGCGCAAGTGCCACGGGACAAGCTGGCCGGGCATTTCCATGACACCTACGGGCAGGCCATCGCTAACATCTACGCCAGCCTGCTGGAAGGCATCACGGTGTTCGACAGCTCTATCGCAGGCCTGGGCGGCTGCCCTTACGCCAAAGGCGCCAGCGGTAACGTGGCCACCGAGGACGTGCTGTACCTGCTCAACGGCCTGGGCATCGACACGGGCATCGACCTGGAACGCTTGATTGGCGCCGGCCAACAGATCAGCCAGGTGCTGGGGCGGCCTACGGGTTCCCGTGTGGCGAAGGTGCGTAACGCCGGGTGAGTAGCACAGCTGTGACAATGTGTTACCGCACACCGCCATAACGGGTAACGCGGGAACAAAATCCGCCGCACCGACTGGAAAAAAATAATGAAAAAAACCCAACCAATTGATTTTAAAGGCTTTTTAAAAGTTGGCACGCCTTCTGCTATTTCTATGGCATAACAAGAATAAAAAGCGCCAAACCTAATAAAAATAAGACGAAACGACTCTGACATAACAAAAACAACACGGCAGAGACGCAGCTAACAGATTTTTTTGGAGAAGATGTGCTTCCCAGGGTACGGCATGCCGCAACCCGCAACCGGCTAGAGAAAAATAAAACTACCTCAGGTAGCTACCCACTGGTTGGATCGTTTACGAAGAAGCAGGTCAGCGTTCAAAAAAATACGTTTGCTCTTGACCCCGGATGGGGGTCGCAAAAAAAGCGGTACGGGCCACGGCTACCAAAAACAACAACAGGCCGCCCCTCAATAATAAGAAAAGAGCAGGCAACGACAAATTAAAGGGGACCTTCGGGTCCCCTTTGTGCTTTTCGCAAAGCTGCCACAGGTCAAAAATGTGGGAGCGGGCTTGCTCGCGAACGCAGAGTGACCGTCGACACATCATTGACTGAACCACCGCATTCGCGAGCAAGCCCGCTCCCACAATGGTTTTACTTCACTATCAAGATTGCATCTGCAGCTCTTCGATCGAGATTTCGCGCATGCGAAATTTCTGGATCTTGCCCGTTACCGTCATCGGAAACTCATCCACGAATTTGAAATACCTGGGCGTCTTGAAATGGGCGATGCGGTCCTTGCACCAGCTCAACAACTCCAGCTCGTTGGCCACCTGACCGGGATGGAACTTGATCCAGGCAACAATCTCTTCGCCATAACGCTCATCCGGGATGCCAACGATCTGCACGTCCGCCACGGCCGGATGGGTAAAGAAAAACTCTTCCAGCTCCCGCGGGTAAACGTTTTCACCCCCACGAATGATCATGTCCTTGTTACGCCCGGCAATGCACACGTACCCCTGATCATCCATGGTCGCCAAGTCGCCGGTGTGCATCCAGCCAGCATCGTCGATGGCCTCACGGGTGCCTTCAGGATTGTTCCAGTAACCGAGCATCACGCTATAGCCTCGGGTGCACAGCTCACCGATCACACCACGCGCCACGGTGTTACCGGCCTCGTCGACAATCTTGGTTTCCAGTTGCGGTTGGGTGCGGCCCACGGTGGTGACACGCCGCTCTATGTCATCGTCTGCGCCGGTCTGCAGCGACACCGGGCTGGTTTCGGTCATGCCGTAGGCAATCTGCACCTCTCCCATGTGCAGCTCATGGATGACCCGACGCATCACCTCGATCGGGCATGTCGCCCCGGCCATGATCCCGGTGCGCAGGCTGGACACGTCGAACTCGGCTCGGCGTGGGTGATCGAGCAGCGCGATGAACATGGTCGGTACGCCATATAAGCCGGTGGCTTTTTCTTCGGCGACGGCGCTCAACGTCAACAGCGGGTCGAAGCCGTCATTGGGGTAGATCATGGTGGTGCCGTGGGTGATACAACCGAGGTTGCCCATGACCATGCCGAAGCAGTGATACAGCGGCACCGGGATCACCAGGCGGTCCCCTGCCGTCAGGCCCAGGCTTTCACCGACCATGTAACCGTTGTTGAGGATGTTGTGGTGACTGAGGGTGGCGCCCTTGGGGAAGCCGGTGGTGCCGGAGGTGTATTGGATATTCACAGGTTGATCGAAATGCAGACTGGCCTGGCGGCTGTGCAGTTGCTCGGGCGACACGCCTGCGCCAAGGGCTGCCAAGTGCGACCAGGGCATGAATTCAGGCGGCGGGCTGGGGTCGAGGCTGATAAGGCCGCGCAGCTCGGGCTTCAGCGCGTGGAGCATGGCGTGGTAATCGGAGCTCTTGAACGAACCGGCGCATACCAGCCATTGGCAGCCGGACTGCTTGAGCACGTAGTCCAATTCGTTGCTGCGATAGGCCGGGTTGATATTGACCAGGATCACCCCGAGCTTGGCGCTCGCCACCTGGCAGATCAGCCACTCGGCACAGTTAGGCGCCCAGATACCCATGCGGTCGCCGGTTTGCATGCCCAGGGCGAGGAACGCGCGGGCGTGCAGCTCAACCGTCTCGGCCAGCTGCCGCCAGGTGTAGCGCCGTTGCTGGTGGCGCACCACCAAGGCTTCGCCATCTGGATACTGCGCAACGGTATGATCGAATGCCTGGCCAATGGTCATGGCCAGCAAGGTCTTGTCCTGGGAGCCACGGCTGTAGCTCGGGTGCGGTTGATCCATAACGACCCCTGTTATCTTTTTTGTAGGTTGACGTATACGTAAACTACGATTGACAGCGCCGTAACGCAAGCTTACGTTAACGTAAAGGTGAGCGCCCTCCTCCCGCGCCCCGCCCACACAACAACAAAGCTCACATTAAGGTGCCTGTCCATGAGTTACCCGTCCCTGAACTTCGCCCTCGGCGAGACCATCGACATGCTGCGCGACCAGGTGCAGTCCTTCGTGGCCAAGGAGATCGCACCGCGCGCGGCCCAGATCGACATCGACAACCTGTTCCCCGCCGACCTGTGGCGCAAGTTTGGGGACATGGGCCTGCTGGGCATCACCGTGCCCGAGGAGTACGGCGGTGCCGGCCTTGGTTACCTGGCCCATGTGGTGAGCATGGAAGAAATCAGTCGTGGCTCGGCTTCGGTGGCGTTGTCCTACGGGGCGCACTCCAACCTGTGCGTCAACCAGATCAACCGCAACGGCAACCACGCACAAAAACTCAAGTACCTGCCCAAGCTGATCAGCGGCGAACATATCGGCGCCCTGGCCATGAGCGAGCCGAATGCCGGTTCTGACGTGGTGTCGATGAAACTGCGCGCCGACAAGCGCGGCGACCATTACGTACTCAATGGCAGCAAGACCTGGATCACCAACGGCCCGGACGCCAATACCTATGTGATCTACGCCAAGACCGACCTGGAAAAAGGCCCCCACGGCATCACCGCCTTCATCGTCGAACGCGACTGGAAAGGCTTCAGCCGCAGCAATAAATTCGACAAGCTGGGCATGCGCGGCTCCAACACCTGCGAGCTGTTTTTCGACGACGTCGAGGTACCCGAAGAAAACATCCTCGGCGTGCTCAATGGCGGCGTGAAAGTGTTGATGAGCGGCCTGGACTACGAACGTGTGGTGCTCTCTGGTGGCCCTACCGGGATCATGCAGGCATGCATGGACCTGATCGTGCCCTACATCCACGACCGAAAGCAGTTCGGCCAGAGCATCGGCGAATTCCAGTTGATCCAGGGCAAGGTCGCCGACATGTACACCCAACTCAACGCCAGCCGCGCCTACCTCTACGCGGTGGCCCAGGCGTGCGAGCGCGGCGAGACCACGCGCAAGGACGCTGCGGGCGTGATCCTCTACAGCGCCGAGCGCGCCACGCAAATGGCCCTGGATGCGATCCAGATTCTGGGCGGCAATGGCTATATCAACGAGTTCCCCGCCGGGCGCCTGCTGCGTGACGCCAAGCTCTACGAAATTGGCGCGGGCACCAGCGAGATTCGGCGGATGTTGATCGGTCGCGAACTGTTCAACGAAACCCGCTGAAGGAGCACGCCCATGGCCACCCTGCACACCCAGCTCAACCCGCGCTCGGCGGAATTTGCCGCCAACCGCGCGGCGATGCTTGAACAGGTTGACGCCCTGCACAGCCTGCTCGCCCACGTCCACCAAGGTGGCGGCGCCAAGGCCCAGGAGCGCCACACCTCACGCGGCAAACTGTTGCCCCGCGAGCGTATCAACCGTCTGCTCGACCCGGGCTCGCCGTTTCTCGAGCTGAGCCAACTGGCCGCCCACCAGGTGTATGGCGAAGACGTCCCGGCAGCCGGGGTGATTGCCGGCATCGGTCGGGTGGAAGGCGTCGAATGCATGATCGTGGCCAACGATGCCACGGTCAAAGGCGGCTCCTATTACCCGCTGACCGTTAAAAAACACCTGCGCGCCCAGACCATCGCCGAGCAGAACCGCCTGCCGTGTATCTACCTGGTGGACTCCGGCGGCGCCAACCTGCCGCGCCAGGACGAGGTGTTCCCCGACCGCGAGCACTTCGGGCGGATCTTCTTCAACCAAGCCAATATGAGCGCCCAGGGCATTCCCCAGATTGCCGTGGTGATGGGCTCGTGCACCGCAGGCGGCGCCTACGTGCCGGCCATGGCCGACGAAGCGATCATGGTGCGCCAGCAAGCCACCATCTTCCTCGCCGGCCCGCCGCTGGTGAAGGCCGCCACCGGTGAAGTGGTGAGCGCCGAAGACCTGGGCGGTGCCGATGTGCACTGCAAGGTCTCGGGCGTGGCCGACCACTATGCCGACAGCGATGAGCACGCCCTGGCGCTGGCGCGACGCAGCGTGGCCAACCTCAATTGGCGCAAGCAAGGTGAGCTGCTGCAACGCCCGCCGGTGGCGCCGCTGTACAGCGGCGAAGAGTTGTATGGCGTGATCCCGGCGGATGCCAAGCAACCCTTTGATGTGCGCGAAGTCATCGCGCGGCTGGTGGACGGCTCGGTGTTCGATGAGTTCAAGGCCTTGTTCGGCACGACCATGGTGTGCGGCTTCGCGCACTTGCACGGCTACCCGATTGCGATCCTGGCCAACAACGGCATCCTGTTCGCCGAAGCCGCGCAGAAAGGCGCGCACTTTATCGAACTGGCCTGCCAGCGCGGGATCCCCCTGTTGTTCCTGCAAAACATCACCGGCTTTATGGTCGGCCAGAAATACGAAGCCGGCGGCATTGCCAAGCACGGCGCCAAGCTGGTCACCGCCGTGGCGTGCGCCAAGGTGCCGAAATTCACCGTGATCATCGGTGGCAGCTTTGGTGCGGGTAACTATGGGATGTGTGGCCGCGCCTACGACCCGCGCTTTTTGTGGATGTGGCCCAACGCACGCATTGGCGTGATGGGGGCCGAACAAGCCGCCGGGGTACTGGTGCAGGTCAAACGCGAACAGGCTGAGCGCGCCGGCAACGGTTTCAGTGCCGAGGAGGAAGCCGCGATCAAACAGCCGATTCTCGACCAGTATGAAACCCAGGGCCACCCCTACTACTCCAGCGCACGCTTGTGGGATGACGGCGTTATCGACCCGCTGCAGACCCGCGACGTGCTGGCCCTGGCCTTGTCCGCCGCACTGAACGCCCCCATCGAGCCGAGCCGCTTCGGCGTGTTCCGCATGTAACCTGTAGGAGCGTGCCTGTTGTGGCGAGGGAGCTTGCTCCCGCTGACTGCGCAGCAGTCCCGGCTTTTTTGGGGGCGCTGCGCACCCCAGCGCAAGCAAGCTTGCTCGCCACAACAGGCGCGCTCCTACAGGAGGCCTCTCATTATCATGGAGCTCCTTGCATGAGCGACTTCAACACCCTCGAACTGATCACCGACCTCCGTGGTTTTGCCACGTTGTGGCTCAGCCGTGAAGCCAAGAACAACGCGTTCAACGCCGAGATGATCCGCGAACTGATCCTGGCCCTTGACCGCGTACAAGGCGACCCGTCCCTGCGCTTTCTGGTGCTGCGCGGGCGCGGCAAGCACTTCAGTGCCGGCGCCGACCTGGCCTGGATGCAACAGTCGGCCGAGCTGGACTACCACACCAACTTGGACGACGCCCGGGAACTGGCGGAGCTGATGTACAACCTGTCCAAGCTGAAAATCCCCACGCTGGCGGTGGTGCAAGGCGCGGCCTACGGGGGCGCGCTGGGCCTGATCAGTTGCTGTGACATGGCCATCGGCGCCGACGACGCGCAGTTCTGCCTGTCGGAAGTGCGTATCGGCCTGGCGCCGGCGGTGATCAGCCCGTTCGTGGTGCAGGCCATCGGCGAACGCGCTGCCCGTCGTTATGCACTCACAGCCGAGCGGTTCGGCGGCCAGCGCGCACGGGAGATCGGCTTGCTGGCGGAAAGTTATCCGGCCCAGAGCCTGGATCAACAGGTCGATCAGTGGGTCACCAACCTGTTGCAAAACAGCCCGGCGGCCATGCGTGCCAGTAAGGATTTGCTGCGCGAAGTGGGCAACGGTGCCCTCACCCCCGCCTTGCGACGCTATTGCGAAAATGCCATCGCGCGTATTCGGGTGAGCGCCGAGGGCCAGGAAGGTTTGCGCGCGTTTCTGCAAAAACGTGCGCCAAGTTGGCAAACCCAGGAGCCGCGTTCATGAGCACGCTCACCACCGTTCTGGTAGCCAACCGTGGCGAGATCGCCTGCCGGGTCATGCGCACCGCCAAGGCCATGGGATTGACCACCGTGGCTGTGCACAGCGCCATCGACCGCGATGCCCGCCATAGCCGTGAAGCCGATATCCGCGTCGACCTGGGCGGCAGCAAAGCCACCGACAGTTACCTGCAAATCGACAAGCTGATTGCCGCCGCCCACGCCAGCGGCGCCCAGGCGATTCACCCCGGCTACGGCTTCCTCTCGGAGAATGCCGGCTTCGCCCGAGCCATCGAGGCGGCAGGCTTGATCTTCCTCGGCCCGCCCGCCTCGGCCATCGACGCCATGGGCAGTAAATCCGCGGCCAAGGCCCTGATGGAGACGGCTGGCGTACCGCTGGTGCCGGGTTATCACGGTGAGGCCCAAGACTTGGAGACCTTTCGCGCCGCTTGTGAACGTATCGGCTACCCGGTGCTGCTCAAGGCCACGGCGGGTGGCGGTGGCAAGGGTATGAAGGTGGTTGAGGACGTCAGCCAACTGGCCGAAGTCCTGGCTTCCGCCCAGCGTGAAGCGCTGTCGTCTTTCGGCAACGGGCAGATGCTGGTGGAGAAATACCTGCTCAAGCCGCGGCATGTCGAGATCCAGGTGTTTGCCGACCAGCAGGGTCATTGCTTGTACCTCAATGAGCGGGACTGCTCGATCCAGCGCCGCCATCAAAAAGTTGTCGAAGAAGCACCGGCGCCGGGCCTGAGTGTTGAGCAACGCCGGGCCATGGGCGAAGCAGCCGTGCGCGCTGCCCAGGCCATCGGGTATGTGGGCGCAGGTACGGTGGAGTTTTTGCTGGATGCCCGTGGCGAGTTTTTCTTTATGGAGATGAACACGCGGTTGCAAGTGGAGCATCCGGTGACCGAAGCGATTACCGGCCTCGACCTGGTGGCCTGGCAGATCCGGGTTGCCCAGGGCGAGGCGCTGCCGATCACGCAAGAGCAGGTCGCGTTGAACGGTCATGCGATTGAAGTGCGGCTGTATGCCGAAGACCCGGCCAATGACTTCCTGCCCGCTACCGGGCACTTGGCGCTGTACCGCGAGTCCAGCCCGGGCCCTGGGCGCCGCGTGGACAGTGGCGTCGAGCAAGGGGACAGCGTGTCGCCCTTCTACGACCCGATGCTCGGCAAGTTGATCGCCTGGGGCGAAGACCGCGAACAGGCGCGCCTGCGCTTATTGAGCATGCTGGATGAGTTTGCCGTCGGCGGGCTCAAAACCAACCTGGGCTTTTTGCGGCGCATCATCGGGCACCCTGCGTTTGCCGCGGCCGAGTTGGACACCGGGTTTATCCCGCGCTATCAGGATGAGCTGTTGCCGACGCCGGGGGCCTTGAGCGATGAGTTCTGGCAGGCGGCGGGCTTGGCGTTTATGCAGAGCTTGCCGGTGGGTGACGGGCCTTGGGCAAGTCACCAGGGCTTTCGCGCGGGCCTGCCTGCCGAAGTGTCGCTGCACCTGAGTTGCAATGGGCAGGATCGGCTGGTGACGCTGGCGGGGCACACCGCACAGTTATGCGGCGAACAGTTGCTGACTGAACATCAGGGCGTGCGCCGTGCTCATCTGGCGGTGCGCAGTGAAGGCAGCCTGTACCTGCGCTGGGACGGCGAGATGCATGCCGTCAGCCTGTTCGACCCGATTGCGGCGGTCGAGGCCAGTCAATCTCATCAGGGCGGCCTCACCGCACCGATGAACGGCAGCATCGTGCGAGTGCTCGTAGAGGTGGGCCAAACCGTTGAAGCCGGCGCTCAGCTGGTGGTGCTCGAAGCCATGAAGATGGAGCACAGTATCCGTGCGCCCCACGCCGGGGTGGTCAAGGCGCTGTTCTGCCAGGAAGGTGAAATGGTGGCCGAAGGCAGCGCGCTGGTGGAGCTTGAATCGGCCGGCTAGAACCTCGCCGTGGCTTGCACCACCACACCCAGGAGGCGGCAGCCGTCGGTGAGCAGCACCTTGGGGTAAGTAGGGTTGAGCGGCACCAGGTAGTGCTGGCCGCTTTCTTCCTGCAATTGGCGAAAGGTGGCCTGGGGGTTGCCAGCCCATTGGGCCAGCACCAATTTACCGGGCTCGGGCGCGATCGCCGGGTCAACCAGGATCATCATGCCAGCCGCAATGCTCATGCCCGTGGGGGCGGTCATGGCGTCTCCCGTCACCGGCAGCCAGAATGCCTCGCCTCGGGCGCGGTAATCGGTCAATTCGTAGCGCTCGGTGCTATAAGGCGCACGCTCTTCACGCAGCTCGCAGGCCTGCTTCCAGTCGCTGACCGGGTAGCGGAAATACGGGTTGTAGTGCGCTTCCCGTTCAGGCACTTGCGCGGCCCGTTCACGAATCTCCAGCGCCACCTCCAAATACCCCAACCCCAGTTCGGCCAGCACGCGGTTCATGTCCGCCAGGCTCGGCACGCGGCGTTTGTTGAGCCAATGGCCGATGCCGCCCTGGGACATGCCCAGGCGCTGCGCCAATTCATCCTGCGTGACCTTGCGGTCTTTCATGTTGGCTTTAACCAACGCTATCCAGTTATCCATGGCGCATCACAATACGGCGCTTATTTTTCCGGGCAATAAACAGTTTGTAGTAATCCTTAAAACGACAGGAATACGATACGTACTATCATCAAGCCCAAGGATTTCGACACCCACCGGAGTACTGCCGCTTATGACGACCCGCACGCACCCAACGCCCGAAACACCCGAACTGACTGAAGTAAACGACATGTGCAACAGTGGCGCGGCCCAGCGCGCACTGGACTACTACTTGAAAGAAAATCGGTCGACGCCGAATTCGGACGGGACCATGTTCGCGATCAAACCCGAAGTCAGCCAGGAGGAAGCCCTGATACATGCCTCGGACCTGTTGCGCAGTGCAGCGGCTACCGCCTACGAGTCGGCGTGCAGCCATCAGGGCAACCAGCGCGACCTGGCATTTTCGTTGGTGTATTTGATCGATATGGCGAAGGCGATGGTGGAGCGGTCGTTGCAAGCGCCAAGAGCGGCGGCAAACGCGTAGCAGGCATGAAAGAAAAATATTTCTATCCCACGGATAAAAACATTTGACTTGCAAATGATAATGATTATTATTGGACTCAGCTGGTCGCGAGATCAGTCGATAGACCAAGAGACCTTAGGTCGGACTCTTGGAATATCTCCTCATCAGGCTAATCACGGTTTTTGACCCGGCTCTTTGGCCGGGTCTTTTTTTTGCCAGTTTCCCTGGCGTGGCTTCAGGCTAATGAAGACTGTGTGTTGCTTGATGGCACGCATGGTAGCAAAAGACTATCGCCCAAAGAAAGTCGCCCGAGTGCTCTAGCGCGTATCTCTGCGAATTAGCGCTTGAGAATCAATCTCATAGACTCTAAGCTGCGGCGGCGTCACGGATGACGCCCCCTCCCCCTGCAACAATTTTTGCATCCAGGTTTTACCGAACGCCTGTGTAAGATAGCCGCCACATCACTCATATTCAGGCAACCAGACTATGACCGTGGCCTTGACCTCCATCAAGATCAGCACCGACTTCGACAGCGGCAACATCCAGGTTCTGGATGCCAGCGACGCTTATCAGTTGTTGCTGGCAATTAAACCCGACACCCGCAGCGATCACTACCAATGGTTCCACTTCAAGGCCGAAGGCATGCACGTGGGGCACACCCATACCTTTCGCCTGAGCAACGCGGGGCGCTCGTCCTACAAACATGCCTGGAGCGGCTACAACGCCGTGGCATCCTACGACCATATCAACTGGTTCCGGGTACCGACGCGCTTTGATGGCGAGATCCTGCACATCACCCTCCAGACCCGGCAAAAGCACGTCTGGTTTGCCTATTTCGAACCCTACAGCCGTGAACGCCATGATTGGCTGATCGAGCAAGCCCTGAAGTACGCCGGGGTCACCCTGCTGGCCACCGGCAAGAGCGCGGAAGGCCGCGATATCCAACTGCTGCGCCGAGGCAAAGGGATCGAAGGCCGGCGCAAGGTGTGGATCATCGCCCAGCAGCACCCCGGCGAACACATGGCCGAGTGGTTTATGGAGGGCGTGATTGAGCGCCTGCAAAAAGACGGCGACGACGAACTGAAAAAACTGCTGGCCGTCGCCGATCTGTACCTGGTTCCGAACATGAACCCGGACGGTGCCTTCCATGGCCACCTGCGCACCAATGCCATGGGCCAGGACCTCAACCGCGCCTGGCAAAGCGCCAGCCAGGAACTCAGCCCCGAAGTCCTGTTCGTCCAGCAACAGATGGAAAAATACGGCGTGGATATGTTCCTCGACATCCACGGCGATGAAGAAATCCCCTACGTGTTCACCGCCGGCTGCGAAGGCAACCCCGGCTACACGCCGCGCATCGAAGCCCTGGAAAAACACTTCCGCAGCCATTTGAGCCACCTGACCCGAGACTTCCAGACCACCCACGGCTACACCCGCGACCTGCCCGGCCAAGCCAACATGACCCTGGCCTGCAACGCGGTAGGAGAAAAATACGACTGCCTGTCCCTGACCCTGGAAATGCCCTTCAAGGACAACGACGACGCGCCCAACCTGCGAACTGGCTGGTCAGGCGATCGTTCGAAACAGTTGGGCAAGGACGTGTTGAGCAGCGTCGCAGATATCGTCGGGCGTTTGCGCTAACGCCCTGTGACAAGCTCTTTGTGGCGAGCGGTCAATCCTTGCTGCCGGTCATGCTTTGCAAGACACCATCGCGGCGGATCAAACCGTGGAACAACGCGGCCGCCAGATGCACCAGCACGGTGAGAAACAGCAGATAGGCCAAATAGCCGTGAGCCTTGCGCAGCAACGCGAACAACGGCGCATTCGCCCCCACCAGCGCGGGCAATTGCAGGTTACTGCTGAGCATCACCGGGTCACCGGCCGCTGAAATCATCGCCCAGCCCAGCAGCGGCAACACCAGCATCAAGGCGTACAACAGCACATGGGAAGCCTTGGCTGCGAGCCTTTGCCACACCGGCAAATCCGCTGGCAACGGCGGCTGGCGCGTGGAAAAACGTACCGCCAGGCGCACGATCACCAGTGCCAGAATCGCAATGCCCAGCGGCTTGTGCAGGTGGATCAGCCACTCATGGCGCTCCGACACCGACGCCGCCAAACCCGCGCCGATAAACAGCATGGCGATGATCATCAGCGCCATCAGCCAGTGCAGCACGCGCGCCAGGGGCGCAAAGAACCGTGGTTGAGCATTCATGGCTTCGACTCCTGAGGGGCGCTGTGCAAGGGGCTGACTTCACCGGCCCGGCGCAGGTACGAGCTGGCATAGGCGGCCGAACGGGCGGCCAGCAAAGGGTCATTGGAGGCTTGGATACCACTGGGCAGAATCAGCGGGTCAAAGTTGATATCGCGGCAATCGCCGTCTGCCTGGGGCTGGCTGCTTTGCAGCACAAGGGTGCCAGCGTTGAGCACCTTGTGTGCGCCGCTCCAGGTCTTGCTCGCATCGTCCAGCGGGTCGCCGGGGTTGGCCAGGGTCATGTTCAACTGCCAACGCAACGGCCCGACAGCCAGACGTCGCACCAAATCCTGCTCCAGGAAGTCACTGCCCGCAGGTGCGGTATCACCCGCCGCGTCCTGGCTCTGGGGCACCACCTCCCAACGCACGGCCTGGCGCTTGCCATCGGCAGCCACCAGGTAAAACGCGTTGATGCCGTTATAGGTTTCAGTCGCGTAACTGGCCGATGGCTTGGCGGTTTTGACCCAGGCCAGGAACGGCGCGGTCTCGGGGTGTGCGGCAAAAAACGCCGGCATGCTCGACGGGTTCGGCTTGCCGGTGGCCGGGTCTGGCGCGCCGGCCTTGAGCAACTGGTAGAACGCCTCGGGCGTGCCCACCGGGAACACCGGCATGCTGTTCATCCCCGTACGCCATTGCTGGCCGTTGGCCTGGCTGAACTGCACGGCGAAACTGCGAATCGGCACACTGCTGTCCGGCGCGTAGGGGTTGCCGCTGGGCAAGGCAAAGCGGCCGATGATCGGGGTCTTGGCCTCGCTGAACACCTGGGCACTGGAATAGGCACGGGCCTCGGTACTGCTCTGGAAATAACCCGCCACGCATACGCCCTTGGCATGGTTACGGCGAAAGCCCGGATGCACGCCGTTATTGGTTTCCAGGGCATTGACCAAGGTCTTTGGCCGCAGACGTTGTGGGTCGAGCGTGCCATTGACGTAGGCAAATGCCCCTACCACCACCGCCACTACGCCCCCAATACACGCCAGCCTGACCAGCAGGCTGGCGGTACTAAGAGGCGGACGCGGCGGTAAAGAGTGATCAACCATAAAAAACTCCAGGGCCAGTGGCCGCAGGGGAAAAGTGTTATGAGACGAATCTCACGTAGGCTTATTCCCCGTTCACTGTAGTTTTTTTGTACTAGACGCGCTGGTAGATCCACTCCGTTCTATCGCTGGTTAAACAATGGCTGTCGTTTGCGAAGAAACGCCTGCATGCCTTCTTGCTGATCAGGCGTGGCGAACAGGCCATGAAACAACCTACGCTCCTGACGCACACCTTCGTGCAAGCCGACCTCCAGGGATTGTTCCACCGCCTGTCGTGCTGCGCGGGTGGCCGTTCGAGAAAAGGACGCAATTTGTGCCGCCACTGCCAGTACTTCATCCAGTAAGTTCGCGGCCGGGTAAACGCGAGACACCAACCCTGCCTGCTCGGCTTCCTGGGCGGTCATTGGCCGCCCCGTCAATACCAGGTCCATCGTCTTGGCCTTGCCAATCAACCCTGTCAAACGTTGGGTCGCCCCCATCCCCGGAATAACCCCCAGCTTGATTTCTGGTTGGGCAAAAGTGGCGGTATCAGCGGCGAAAATCATGTCGCACATCATCGCCAGTTCGCAGCCGCCGCCATACGCATAGCCTGTCACTGCGGCAATCGTGGGGGTGCGCAAACGGGTGAAACCTTCCCAGCCGGCGAAGTAGTCTTCGTTGAGCATGTCCAGATAGGATTTGCCGCTCATTTCTTTGATATCGGCCCCTGCCGCAAAAAACTCGCGGGTTCCCGTAATCACAACACACCCGACCCCAAGGTCTTGGTCCACTGCAGCCAAATGGCCGATCAGTTCCTTCATCATCGCCGAACTCAGCGCATTCTTGGCTTCAGGGCGGTTGAGCTTGATCAGGACCACGCGGTCATGACGTTCCATTAAAACATTCATCGGCATCTCCAACGATTTGATTGATATCGCTCTCACTTCAGGCTGTCTCAGGAATCCCAGATGGCACCCTGGGCGGGTATCCCGCGCGCTTCCAACTCTTGCACCACGCGTTGAGTCAACGCCTGGTTGGCAATACAAATCACCGCTTCGGCGCCGCAGGCTTGCACCGCGCCATAGGCCAACTGCACCAGGTCGGGCTTACCGCGCTCATCGGTGTCCCAGATCACTGCATGTGGCTGGGCCCGCAGAATCTCCTCCACCAGTTCATCGCCGTAGGTCTTCCTCGGGCTACGCGTGGACCAGATCAATTGAATAGGGACCTTAGCTGCGAGCAAATGCGGCATGACAGGCCCAATCCCGCTGCCTGTGGCGATGTACACCACAGACCTGAACAGGGTTTCTACATTGGCAACACCGGCGGTGGTAATGCCCTTGACCCATACATAACGGGGCAAGTCCTCGATAAACTCCCCGGCCCAATCGCCTGCGCGGGAAATGATCAGGCGAAAACCCGCCTCGCCTGGCGCGCAAATATTGGCAAAGGAGTGCCATTCCAACAGCGGGCTACGGCTGATTGCGCTGGATGAACCGGCGAATGGTGAGGTGTGGCTCAAGCGTGTAATCACGGCATGTGTGGAAGGCCGCGTGTGTTCAACGGCAACCTTGCGCAGCCGCAACCAGGGCAGCAGGATGCTCAGGGTCAGCAGGACCAGCATCCAGAACGAAAGGCTGTGCAACAGGTTCGATGTGGTCGATAACGTTTGCCACCAGAACAATAGCAACGCGCTCCAACCGGCAAACCGATGAACCCGTTCAAACCCGTTGTGAAAGCGGCTTCGGATACGTGGTTGAGCCATAACCACCATGAACAGCAACACGCTGAGCAGCAAAACGCTGATCCCCAACGAGCCTGCCGAAATACTGTCCGGTTGCCGCAGATAATGCGTGACCTGCACACCGACCAGGCCCGCAAACCATCCCGTGGCCGCCAAGGCTGCGCCGCTGTGCAGCCCGCCGAAGTGATACACCTTGGCTGCGCTTCGCCGCACACCGAGCGGCCATGTACGCGGTATCCGCGTCGCCAGCCAAAACAGGCCATTGATCAGGTATTGCTGGCGAATCAGGATGGCGATCGACAGGTTAATCAGCACCATGTCCGACAGCGTCTGCACTGCAATGGCTTGCAGGTCCACAGCCAACAGCACAAAAACAGCGTTGCCAATCAAAACCCCTGAAGCCAGGCGGTTGTAATAAGAAAACATCGGCAGTGAAGCCCAGCGTCGCCAAAGCGCTGGCTTGGGCGGCACAACAGTACGGGTCAGCGCATCAATCATGACCAGGCCCCTGGGTCAAAACCGCTTGCGCCGCCACCTGCGACTCCCGGGCCACTTGCAGTAACAGTGCCTTGTCGATCTTGCCCCTGGCGGTCAGGGGAAAATCCTCCACCGAGTAGATGGACTGCGGCACGCAGTAGTAGGCCAGGCGCTGTTGACATGCCAACCGGCAAGCCTCTATGTCAGCGTTGGCTGGGGAGACAAAGGCCACCAACGTACGATTGTCCAGCTTCAACGTGACCGCGCGCATGCAGTTCTCACCGGCCTCCAAAGCTGCCGACACCGCGTCCAGCTCTACGCGGAAACCGCGAACCTTCACCTGGTCATCCACGCGACCTAAATGTTCGAGTCGGCCGTCAGCTACCCAGCGCCCAAGGTCTCGCGTACGGAACATCACCGCATCGCCACCGCGAAAGGGATCCGGGCGGTACCGGTCCAAGGTCAATGCCTTGTTGTTCAGATAGCCCGCCGTTACCCCCGTTCCACCGGCCCACATCTCGCCCATCTCGCCTATTGCGCAGGCACGCCCCTGGTAATCGAGCACATAGACGGTGTTATTCGGTGTTGGCCTGCCGATAGTCAATGGTGTTCCTGGTACGTGCAGGTGCAACGTGTTCACGATGGTGGTTTCGGTGGGCCCGCACCCGTTGTAGAACGTACAGTGTTCGGCCCAACGGTCTGCAAGCGCCTGGGAGCAGGCCTCTCCGGCCACCGCAATGTACTTGAGGTCGGGACATTGCAAAGGGTCAAGGGTAGCCAGTATCGATGGCGTTGCGATCAACACGTTGCACTGGGCCGCTGTCTGCGCGATATCTTTGCCGCGAATCAGCAAGGTCGCGCCATGCGCCAGGCAACCGAGTATTTCCCAGGCAGCCATATCAAAGCCGATATTGAGAATCTGCCCAACAGTGCGACCCGGCGCCATTCCCATCTGCCCAGGTTGGGTCAACAGAATGTTGCACACGTTACGGTGGCTGACACACACGCCGTTGGGACGCCCAGTGGTTCCGGAAGTAAACAGCACAAAGCACAGGCCATCGGGACTGACCTCGGCGGACACGCCATCATTGTTCTCAGCCACCCAAGGGGTTTGCGCAATGAACGTGTCCAGACACAGGCAGCGGGAGGCCGCGTCTGCCGGAATGTGCTCCAACAGGCTCGACAAGGTCAGAATGACCGGACTGGACAACGACTCCAGAACCATACCCAACTGCAGGGTAGGCACGATTCTGGCGTCCTGGGGGACATACGCGGCACCAACCTTCAACACCGCCAGAAGCCCTACCAGCATGGGGATCGAACGTTCGACGAACAACCCCACCGTGTCACCCGGCTTCACACCCTTTGCAAGCAGGTGCACAGCCAAACGGTTGGCTTGTCGGTTGAGCTGTTCATAGCTGATACGTTGGCCCGCGCACACGGCCGCTGTGGCGTGGGGCGCCGACTTCGCTTGTGCCTCGATGGCGTGGTGTACGTTGGCGTAGGCGGCCAGCGCTGAAGGCCCGCATCCCCATTGCTCAAATAGAACTCGCTGCGCGGCAGGCAAATGAGCCAGCGAGGCGTTGGAAAAAAACTGTTTAACGCTCGGCGAATACGTCATGAGCACCCTCTCACTATTGGCCTGCCGGCTGAATACCGACAGATACAAGGGTGGATAGAGGGCTGCGCACGAGATTACAGACTCTCAAGCTATGCAGAAGCTTCCCACTCATACCCGGGGAAGTTTCTTTGCACAGTGCATGGAATAAGCTACACAGATCGACGTCTACCTCAACACAAGTGAGTAGACTCATCCCATGCATGAACTCGACGAACAGTTACGTGAACTCATCCCCAGGTTGCGGCGTTTTGCCGTGTCCCTGACGCGCAACAGCAGTAGCGCCGATGACCTGGTGCAATCGACCCTGGAGCGCGCCATCGTCGCCTGGGCCGATAAACGTCTGGAGGGCGATTTGCGCGCCTGGCTGTTTTCGATCCTCTACCGGCAGTTCCTCGACGCCCACCGCCGCAACCGCCGCTATGCGCGCATGCTCGAATTCTTCATCGGCCGCGATGACGTGCAACCTTCGGTGGAACGCACGGTGCTGGCCCAATCCACCCTGCAAGCCTTCGACCAACTGAACACCGAACAGCGCGCCCTGCTGCTGTGGGTGTCTGTCGAAGGCTTGAGCTACAAGGAAGTGGCCGAGATCCTCAAGGTGCCCATCGGCACCGTGATGTCACGCCTGTCTCGCGCACGCCAAGCGCTGCGTCAACTCAGCGATGGCGAAGTGACCGGCCCTGCCCTGCGGAGACTCAAATGATCAGCCTGCCCCCCAGCGAACGCGATTTACATGCCTACGTCGATCACCAATTGCCGGACACTGATCGCCGTGTGCTTGAAACCTGGCTGGCCAGCCACCCCGAAGTGGCGGCCCAGGTACAGGCCTGGCAACAGGATGCACAGTTGCTGCGTGCGTCGTTGAGCGGCGCCCTGCAACAACCGCACAACCCGGCATTGGACCCGGCCCTGATTCGCCAGCGCATCAAGAAACAGTCCCGTCGGCACCTGGCCACAGCGGCGTTGCTGCTGATCGCCGTGAGCCTCGGCGGGTTTGGCGGTTGGCACGCCCGCGAAGCCACCCAGCCCCCGCTGCTGCCGATGACCGACGCCATGCAGGCCTACCGCCTGTTTGCCCAGGACGGCATCATGCCCGCCGACTACAACGCCCAGGACCGCGGCACCATGCAGGCCTGGCTCGACCGTTATTTCAACCAGGCCCATCGCCTGCCCGACCTGAGCCAAGCCGGTTTCAAGCCGGTCAGCGGGCGCCTGCTCACCACCGACCAAGGCGCGGCGGCCATGGTGCTGTACCAGGACGCGCAAGGTCGGCGCATCAGCTTCTACATCCGCCCGCCGGGCCCGAACAACGGTTTCCTGCCCCGCGGCAGCCGCAGTGCCGATGGCTTGCAGGCCGACTACTGGTCGGGCGGCGGCTACAACTATGCGATGGTCAGCCCGGTGGACCAGGCCACCGCGCTGCAGACGCGGTTCTAGAAACCGACGTCCAGCACCACATTATCCAGATAGGTGCCAGCTGGCGGCGTGGGCTGGTCCGTGTAGACCTTGGCGTTGTAGTTGTACACCTGGCTACCGACGCCCAAGCCGTTGCCAGGGTTGACCTCGGCCGTGGAACTGGCCCGCCGCGCCGCGCCGACACTGCCCCAGCGCGTGGTGCCGGCGCTTTGGAAAATGTCATAGGCCAGGTAATTGCCGCCGGAAACCATACGCCGCCGGCCGCCGACGCTCACCGGGTTCTGGCCATCGCTCAAGCCCACGGTATAGGCGCTGCCCTTGGTGCAAGCGATGTTGATGGTCTGCCCGGTCACCGCAGTAAACCCGCTGACCACCGGCGCGCTGCCAAAGCTGATATTCGGGGCAGTGATCTGGCAGTCGTTGGTCACGGTCATGCTGACGGTCAGGGACGCCGTGCCACTGCCGGTGTCACGTCCCAGGCAAATGCCGCCAAGGCCGATCCCCGAGCAATAATTCCACTGCCAGGCGATGCTCAATGTCTCGGTGTACACCCCAGCGGCGACGTTGCTGCCGGTGATGCTGCTCAGGTACAACGGCACGGTTTTCGCGCCGGGCCCTGCGATCAGGCCAATGCTCTGGGCGATGCCGCCAGCGCCGCCAAAATCGAATTGGCTGCCACGGGTGATGGGATAGCTGGTGCTGTTGTTGCCATAAATCGTGTAGCTGATCACATCACCGGTCGGCCCGACCATGCCACTTTGCGACGAGGTGATCGTGGCGTAAAAGTGGTCGGTGGACACCAGCAGCGATATCAACGCCGAGGTGCAACTCAACCCTGAATTGGTTGTGGAGCTGGTTTGCGCGGCGGTGCGCAGCGTCATCGAACTGATCGAACCAAAACTGGCCGGCACGGTGGACGCCACCGAACACGCCGCCATGGCCTGCCCGCAAAACAACAACCCTACGCCACATAACCCTACGCTGCCCCTCATCTGAACACTCCCTGTTCAAGCCCTCATTGGCAGACTAATGGCCCGATCAAGGGCACGTCCTGTTGCTGCGCATCAATATCGAATGTCGCCTGGCAGCTGCGGCCTTCACCCAGGGTGACCTGCAAGGTGTTGTGGGCGCTGAGGTTTTCCAGATACACCAGGCCATCCCAGCCGACCACCGCTTGGGTGTTGCTTTGCTCGTGCACTACCAGGCTGCCCAGCGGCAACTCCTGATGCTGGCGATCCACCAGGGTGATGCTTGCGGCGAGCACCCGGCGCAGGGGGAACTCCAGCAGGTAACCGCTGCCCCTGCGTACCGACACGCGCTGCTCCACATTGGGGCTTTGCACATTCGCCGGCAGGTTCAAGGGGTCGATCTCATATTTACCGCGGTAATACGCACTGCTCCACGGCACCAGTAAATGGCCATTGCGGTCGGTCTGGCCCACCAGCTGGTTTTCGTAGCGCACCGGAATCCCGGCAAAACCCTGGGTGCTCACTACCACAAAGGCGTCATTGATGCGGTTGGCGGCAAAGGTTTCACCGCCCATCCACACCAGCGAGCCGCTGGCATCGGCCCAGCGCGTCAGGGCCTCGCTGCTGCCGTACACGCCGGCCTGCAACTGCACCGACTGCAAACGCCAGGTCAGGTCGGCCTGGCGATAGCTGGGGGCATCGCCCTGGGCATAGCCGAGGTTGTAGCCCACCCCGCCTTCGCTGGGCACCGCGCGGCTGTAGTTGATGCGCTGGCGACTGGCGCCGTCCTTGCTGCGCTCGGCGCTCAAGGCCAGGCTGCCGTTGAGGTCGAACGGGATGACCAGTTGCGCCTGCATGGCCCAGTTGCTGTCGCCGATTTCGCGGTTGGCCGACAGATAGAAACTGGTGTTGCGCCACAGCGGCTTGCTCCAGCTCAGGTTGAGCAGGCGCGTGCGCGAGTCGTCTGCCGCCTGCACGTCGAAATAACCCAGGCCCAGGCTGCCGAAACGCTGGAGGTTAAGGCTCAGGGTCACCTGCTCGCTGCGCTTGCTGAGGCTGGCGTAAGGGGTGTCGACCAGGGTCAGGTCGGCATATTCGTCGCGACGTTCCACCCGTTGGTACATAAAGCTGTAGCGCGTGCTGTTGTACTGGTAACCGAGGCTCAGTTGCTGGCCGGTGCGGCTGTCGAACTGGCTCTGGCTGAGGGCGGTATTGAGCACACCGAAGTTGCCTAGGCGCAGGTTGCCGCCGAGCCCGCCGAGGGTCAGGTCGCTGGAGGCTTCGGCGTGGCTTTCCAGGGTCAGGTGATCGGAATAGCCATAGCGGAACGTGCCACTGGCCACGCCCGGCCCGTAGCCGAAATCCCGCAGGGTGTAGTCACGGCGCAAGGTACCGGCGGCCAGCGAAAAATCCGTCAAGCCTTGTTGCAGCAAGGTGCTGGTGACGTAGAACGGTACGGTGGTCGACACTTGGCGGCCCAGGGCATCGGTGGTGACCACCACGGCCTCGCCGGCACCGTTGATGAACGGGATGTTGGTCAGGGTGTAGGGGCCGGGTTGCAGTCGCGCGCTGTCGGATTTGTAGCCGTTGATAAACAGGTCCACCGACGAGGGCACCGCCGCCTCACCGGCAAACTGCGGCAAGGGGTACGTGACCAGGTCGGGGCGCACGGCAAAATCCCGGGACAGTTGCACCCCGCCCAGGCGCACCGAACTGCTCCAAGGCAGCGCGCCGCTGATCACGTCGCCAGCCTCGTAGGTCAGCAGGCGTTCATCATCGGAAAAACGCCAAGTGGTGTCGTAACGTCGGTAACCATTGTTGAGGGTGCCGCCGCTGATGCCATCGGACAGGGTCTGGCGCAGTTGCCCGGTGTTGGACAAGGTGCCCCAGGTGTCGAACAGCCGCACTTCGTTCCAGGCCGCGAGGTAACTGCCGCCGTCGTCGGTGTCATTGAAATACACGTCATAGTTGAGCAAGGCGCCGAAGCTGCTCATGGCCTGGGTACGCGGATAGGTATTGCGGTTGCCGATGAACTGTTCCTGCAGCCAGGAGGGCGGCACATCCAGCAGCAGGCGCTGGCCGTTGCTGTCGTAGTCGCTGTGCAGGCCCGGTACTTGGTCCAGGGCCACACTGCCGACGGGCTCACCCGGCAGTTTCATGCCCACGTCCTGCAACGCGCTGGCCGGCACAAACAGCTGGCCGGCGCGCTGCTCGACCGCGATGACGCGGCCGGTGTCCATCTGGTTGACCACCAGTTCCAGAAACAGCTGTGCATCGGCAACTGCCTCCATACTGCCGGGCGGCGGCGGCAAGTCGCCCGCCATCGCTGCGCCCCACAGCCCGCTTGCCACTGCCACCGACGGCCATAAAACCCGAGCCCAACCACGACTCACCATGGCGTTGTGTCCTTCAATGGACATCTCCATCCTGTTAAAACCCGGGCGCGTGCCCGTTGCGCTACATAACGGCTATCGCTTGGGCGCCAGACTCTCCAGTTGCGGCGCGCCGTTGACCCTGACCTGCAACGGCTGGTCGGCCGATACGGCATCCGGCACCGGCCAACGCATGCTCGCGCCAGGCAGCACATAGCCGAGCAAGCCGTCCACCAACGGCCGGGTCTGCCCGCCCTGTTTGAATGACGCATCGGTAAGCCGCGCATGCACGGCGCCCTGGTTGTGCACCTCGATGTAGTTGCGCCCTGCCACGTTGACCTTTTGCCAGCTCAACTGCGGCTTGCCCGCGCCCTTGGGGTCACGTTGGCGGGTGGCGTCGTCCTTGCTCCACAGGCCGGCGCCGTAGGCAAACAACGGCACCGAATAACGCATCTGAAAGCGAATCGCCGCCGCCGTGTTCTTGCCCTCCGGAGGCGTGGGCACCTGAAGCGCCGAAGGGATTTCATCAATGATGATGCGATAGGCCAGCTCCTGTCCCGGCGGCACTTCCCGGGTGCGGGTCAGGCGCACCAGTTGTTTCTGGCCGGGCTCGATTTTGGCCACGGGCGGGCTGCCGATCACATCGCGCTGGTTCTGGTACTGCTCGTCGAAACCGTTCTGGCTCCAGGCAAACACGCGGATCTGCAGGTTGGCGGTCTCGGTGCCACGGTTCTCCAGCCACAGCGCGCTGGCCTGTTGGTCAGCCTCCAGCACCGGGTCGATGGGCCAGATCAGCACCGAACTGGCCGCCTGTACGAACCCTGCCGAGCACAACGCCCCCAAGGCGAAACCCGTTGTCCATAACCGTCGCAGAGCACAACCCATAACACCCCTCCTTAAAACCGTTAGCCCTACCACGTCAGCTGCACCTGCAGCGTGTCGCTGTACGTCCCCCCAGGCTGATTGCCCGGTAAAACTACCCGCCCGTAAATCGGCAGGCTGATGTTGCTCGCATCGCTGTAGGCCACGCTGACGCTCTGGCTGATGCCCAGACTCTGGCTGAACGCCGCATCGCGAAACAATTGGTAAGCCACCCGCGCGCTGCCACTGTTGAGCTGCAAGTTGCGCCCGGTGCTGCTGTGCAGGCCACCATCCACGCTCATGCTCAGGGCCACGCCCGGCGTGCATTGCAGGGTAACGCCGCCAGTGAGAGCCGCTGTGACCGTGCTGGTGGCCAGGGCCGAATAGCTGCCGTAGGCCAAGGTGCCGTAGTTGGCGCCGCCGCCCACGACCAGACAGCCCGGCGTGATGGTCGCACTCACCTGGAAGCTCTGGTTGACCACTGCCGACAGCGGCAACGGCATCGCCAGGCCGATGGCGAGCAACACCCTGCGCCACATCGTTAGAACGTCAGTTCCACGGCCACGGTGTCGGTGTAGGTGCCCGCTGGCAGCCCCGCCTTGCCCACCGCCCGGCCGTAAAGGTTGACGGTCTGCGCGACGCCGGTACTGGTGGCGAGTGTCACCACGCCGTCAATCGCCAGAAGCGCGGAACGCCCGCTGTCAGTGTAGAAATCGTAGGGCACGAAGTTACCCACGCCATCGGCCAGCGCACGGGTGCCACCTGGGGAAGCGCCATCGTGGGCCCCGGCACGCACCTTGATCGTTGGCGCGGTGCCAGCCGAACACAGGATCGATAACGCCCCGCCGGTACCGGTGCCGCCGAGCAACTGGGCGTCGGCATTGGTAAACAGGCTGTTGGTGGTGCCGAAGTTCAAGCTACCGAAATTCAGCCCGGTGGCCGCTCCAGAGCCGTTGACCTGGCAACTGGCGATCAAGGTCAGGCTGGAACTGATCTGCCCGGTCACCGTGGTCGCCGCGTTCAGGCTGGACGCCAGCCCCAGGCCCAGCGCACAGAGGCCGATTCGCGATACAAGTACATGCATGATATCCATCCTCATGGTTTACCAATCCAGAGTCACCGTCAGGGTGTCTGTGTAGAGGCCGGCCGGTAGGGCCCTGGTATTCGCCACCACGGAGCCGAATACCGGGATCGGTACCTGGGTGCCCTGGGTCACGACGAAATTGCGTTGCTGGCCGATGCTGTAGGCACTGCGCCCCTGAGGGTCAGCCGACAGTCGATAGGGAATGGTCTGGCGGCCATTGCTCAGGCGCCGCGTGGTGCCGTCGCCGTTAGCGCCCCCGTCGATGGTTACCGTGAAACTGCTGACCACCGAGGGGTTGCAGGACACCGACAGCGGCGCCTTGTCGCCATCTGAAATCGCCGCGTCCAAGGTCTCGTTCCACGTCGGGCCCTGGCTGCCAAAGTCCAACAGCGCGGTGCCGCCTTCGGGCGTGACCGGCGCGGTTTCCACGCCCTTGCTCACTTCACAACTGGCAGTGATCACCAACCGCGCGTGGACCTGGCCGTTGACCACCGCCGCCTGCGCGTCATCCGCCAGCAACAGCAGGCCGCCCAGGGCCGTCACGGCCAGGTAGCGGCTTACCATGTGACCGTAACCTTGAGCAGGTCGGAATATCGGCCAACGGCGGGGATGTCTTTGAGCGGTTCGATGCGGCCATACAGCGGCAGGTCTACGGAGCCGGTATCCGGTACGCGGCCGCTGATCGGCACGTCCACCGGCAAGGGGATCAGCCGCGCGGCGTCGGCATAGATTCGATAGGGGATGGGCCGGCTGGAGGACACCGGATTGGCGAGATAACGCACTTCGCCGACGCCGCCATGCAGGCCGCCGTCAACGCGCACTTGATAAGGCGTGTCGGGGTTACATTCCAGGCGCGGCTGGCGTTGGCTGATCAGGGCCGCAATCAGCGGGCCGGCCGGGTCATCCAGACGTGGGCCGCTGCCGAAATCCAATACGCCAAGTTGCTCGATGCCCGCATTGCGGGTGGTGCCCACCAACTGGCAACCCCGCTGCACGTCGATGCGCACCTCCACCTGAAGTTGCGCAGCAAACACCGTGTTGCAGAGCATCGTGCCCATGACAGTCAATACCGCTGGTCCCTTCACTGCCCCAATTCCTTATACAGGGGTGACAACTGTGTATGAGGTTAGCCAGTTAACGCGAAAGTGCCAGTTTGCAAGGCTTGGGGCCCTTCACTATTGGTCAAATGGCATTGAGCGTCCTACAGTGAACGACCATCGCAATACAGAGTGATTATTCTTGGCCGTGCTTGCCCTGTTCCAGCGCCTGCTGGGTAAAAAAACCGACGCCTCGGACGCCTCGCCTATCCCGGCGTATTTTCAAAAAAAGGCCGTACAACAGGGCTATACCCTCAGTGATGGGCAAATCCGGGCGATTACCGCCCTGAATCGCGAAGCCCAACACCTGCTCAACGGCCAGGCCACGCGCAGCCTGTACCTGCACGGCCCGGTGGGGCGTGGCAAAAGCTGGCTGCTGGACGGATTTTTCCAGGCACTGCCCATCGCCGAGAAGCAGCGCGTGCATTTCCACACCTTCTTCGCCCGGCTGCACCAGGGCATGTTCCTGCACCGCGAGGATGACGATGCCCTGGGCGTCACTCTGGACGAGCTGCTGGCCAGCTGCCGAGTGCTGTGTTTCGACGAATTCCACGTGCACGATATCGGCGATGCGATGCTCATCAGCCGTTTGTTCAAGGCCCTGTTCCAGCGCGGCGTGCTGGTGCTGGTGACCTCCAACTACCCACCCGAAGGCTTGCTGCCCAACCCGCTGTACCACGAACGCTTCAAACCGGTGATCGAGCTGATCGCCGCGCGCATGGAGGTGCTGGAAGTCAGTGCGCCTCAGGACTTTCGCAGCCTGGCTCAGGCCCACGCGCAACAACGCTTCACGGGCGGCCAGTACGTCTGGCCAGGTACGGCTGGCCAGCGTGAAAGCCTGGGCCTGCCTGCCACAGATTGCCCGGCGCAAACCCTGAAGGTCGGCACTCGGCAGTTACAATGCCGAGGCCATCAGGCACGAACCATCGCGTTCACCTTCAACGACCTGTGCGAACAGCTCACAGCGGTCATGGACTACCTGTTGTTGTGCCAGGACTTCGACCACTGGATCATCGACGGCCTGCCGCAGCTGGCCGAATGCCCCATCGCCGTGCAACAGCGCTTTATCAACCTGGTGGACGTGCTCTACGACCAGGACAAGCAACTGACACTTATCGGTCACCAGCCCCTGGATAAATGCCTGGAAGGCCAGGCCATCGACCTCGCCCGCACCGCCAGCCGCCTGCGCCAATTGCACACGCCGTGCCCGCAAACCGCGCCCGAGCCGCTATCATGAGCGCCTTTTACGCCTCCTTCCGAGCACCGCGCCCTGCATGAATACCCTCGCCCAACTCAAGGCTGGCCAATTGGCCGGCGCTACACGCCTGGATTTGGCCTGCGGGCTGACCGAGTTCCCCCGGGAAATCTTCGAACTGGCCGACTCGCTGGAAATCCTCAACCTCACCGGCAACGCCCTGAGCAGCCTGCCTGACGACCTGCACCGCCTGACGCACCTGCGTGTGCTGTTCTGTTCGGACAACGCCTTTACCGAACTGCCGCAATGCCTGGGCCAGTGCGTCAAGCTGAGCATGATCGGCTTCAAGGCCAACCAGATCAGCCAGGTAGCCGCAGCTGCCCTGCCCCCGCAGTTGCGCTGGCTGATCCTCACCGATAACTGCATCAGCCAGTTGCCCGATGAACTGGGCCAACGCCCGTTGCTGCAAAAGTTGATGTTGGCCGGTAACCAGTTGACCGACCTGCCGCCAAGCCTGGCCCAGTGCCAAAACCTGGAGTTGACCCGCACCCCCTCCAACCGCCTCACCCACCTGCCGCAGTGGCTGCTGACCCTACCGAGCCTGACCTGGCTGGCCTACGCCGGCAACCCCGTGGAAATGGCCGTGCAGGTGAGCAGTGATGAGGCGACGCCGAACATCGCCTGGCAGGAACTGGAAATGGGCGAAGTCCTGGGCGAAGGCGCCTCGGGGATTATTCGCAAGGCGCTGTGGAAACCCCGTGCGGTGCCGGTCGCGGTCAAGCTGTACAAGGGCACCATCACCAGCGACGGTTCACCGCTGCATGAAATGCAAGCCTGCATCGCTGCCGGGCTGCATCCCAACCTGATCAAGGTTGAAGGACGCGTCGTCGGCCATCCCGATAACCAGGCCGCGCTGGTGATGGACCTGATCGACCCGAGTTACCGCAACCTCGCGGCCCTGCCGAGCCTGGCGTCGTGCACGCGGGATGTCTACGAACCCAGCACCCGTTTCAGCCTGGACGTGGCACTGCGCATGGCGCGGGGCATTGCTTCGGTGGCGGCGCACCTGCATCGGCACGGTATTACCCATGGTGACCTGTATGGTCACAATATTTTGTGGAACGCAGCGGGTGATTGCTTGCTGGGAGACTTTGGCGCGGCGTCATTCCATGCCACGGCGGACACGCTGGAAACCCGTGCGTTGCAGCGTATTGAAGTGCGGGCGTTCGGGGTGCTGCTGGGGGAGTTGTTGGAGCGGGTTGAGGCCAGTGACGAAAGCTTGCAGGCACTGCAACAACGCTGCTGCCAGCCGGATGTGCTGGCGCGACCGAGCTTCGAAGAGATCGAAGCCTTGCTGGAATCTCTGCTGCACCCCTGAACCAATGTGGGAGCGGGCTTGCTCGCGAATGCGGTGTGACAGTCAACAGATGTATTGGCCTGTTATACACATTCTGATGTTATTTAAAAAAAAAAAAAAACTAGGACAGTGACGTGTAGCTCAATAGCCAGGTGGTAACTCACCAGGACGCGCATGCTCAACGCTCGATGACACATGTGGTTCCGCGTGTGTAGGTTGCTCGTCTATTCAAGCGCTCGTGACGCTGA
>NZ_NKRF01000042.1:0-22161 GCF_003408955.1 Pseudomonas sp. GL93 | reverse complement strand
GACACTCTTCAATCAGTGATTGCTTGAGTGCTAGGTTGTATTTCGTCATGGAACACCCTCCCGAGGGGGTCAGGTGTCCAACATTCGGGGGGCAGTTCAACAGCGGGTCACTTTGGAAAAGAGCCCCAAAGTAACCAAAGGGCTCTTGCCCCACCACTCGGCACCTCGCTTGGGCTCGGTGTGCCCGAACACAGGCTTGAATCCGTGGGCCGCCGCCACGCGCCATCCATGGCGCGGGGCGGCTAACCCGGCGTCCTGCCGGGTTACCCACGAATTCAAGCCTGCGTTCGGCCAGCGTGGTTTAACGGGGCGCCTGAGATCAAGATCAAAAGCAGATCAAGATCAAGATCAAGAGCGGCTCGCTTCGCATCGTGGTTACCGTTAACCCGTCACTGGGCTGCGCCAGTCATCCGAACCGGAAGTCCCGGCGACTTCGTGAGTCCAGATGATTTTTCGATAGGTGAAGTGCACATCCTCCAGGTGGGTGAAGTGGGCGTTGTCTGGGTCCTGGCAGTTGGGCATGCGAGATTGGATGTCGACGATGGTGGCGCCTTCCAGTTCAATCGTGAAGTAGTGCTCCTGGGTTCCGGCCGAGGAGGTGCGCAGCCACTCCAGGCGGCAGGAGACTTCTTCGCCGGTGGTCAGGGCGCTGAACAGCAAGGGTGAGGATTTATCGAAAACCTTGCTGATCATCAGTGGTTTATGCACGCGCTGACCGGTCGGCTGGCCCGATTGCGGGTCGCGGGGAATGATCACCTGATGAGCAAACGCCTGCACCAAAATCTGGTCCTCATGGCCTTCCTGATAAATGTTGCCTACCGAGTCCTGAGTAAATGTGCCTGCCGTAATCAAACCTTGTTTGACACCAGTGATGGAGAGGTACGCGGGTGTGGGCATGACGGGTTTCCTTGCCTGATTGAGTAGGTATTGCCGGGCAGCGAGAGCGCTGAGCGGTCAGGTTCCTTTAACAAGAAACGTGCCTGAAAGTGTGAGGTTCAATGAAATAAGGGCGAAGAAGAGTCAGTGGCCGTTATTGAGTATTTGTTATAGGGCTGTGGGTGAATTTTTAGCGCTATTAGTTGCACGCCTATGCGCACTTAGTTGCTCATGCCATGTGTTTTGGTAAATGCAAGGCTGTGGGCGATTGATGATGTTTTTTGCTGGGAGGGACTGCGCAAATAGCTGCGCAGGCCTTTATTTTCAAGCCTTGTAGGATGTTTCTTAAGTTCCGCTCCGTTACTTGCTGATTGTTTTTTTCGTGGCTAAGGTTCGCTCACCTCGATGTGTTGTGAACGCAAGTTCAAGGGCTTTTAACAATGACGTTAACTTTGCCTATCTTACCTTGGGTGGTTGTGTGCAGACCAAAATAGTTTATTCAGAACAGCTATATGCCGATTGCCGAGAACTTGCCCGGGCAGCGTGTTCGCCAAGCAGTTTTGTTGGCAGCGACATGCGTTTTTCAAGCGAGTTTGAGGTGTTGGAAACCGAGCTGGGCAAGGCACACTCCATTCATGGTACGAGCTTGCCGGATTGGAAGAAGATCAGCGAAATCTGCGAGTGCATTTTGCGTGAGCATTCCAAGGATCTGCGCGTCGCCGCCTGGTTAGCCTGGGCCCTGTATCAACGTGATTCATTTGCTGGGTTGCTGGCTGGTCTCGGTGTGCTGCGTGAACTCTGCGAGCACCATTGGGCGCAGGTCTATCCAGTTAAGCTGCGCACCCGCATTGCGGCGTTTGGCTGGTTGGTGTTGCGCCTTGAGCAAGCGTGCGCACACAACCTGCCGCTCAGTGGCCAACGGCCTTTATTGCAGGCGCTGTTGGAACACCTGGAATGTCTCGATCAGATATGGGGCGAACAGCTGGGCAGCGAGGCGCCGCTGCTGTTGCCGGTTCGCCGGCAGCTGTCGGCGCACTTGGCCCAGGCTGCTGCCGAACCTGGCGGCGTCGCGGGCGTCATTGCCCGGGTCAAGCCAGCGCCAAGCCCGCTGCCGGCCCCCGAGCACCCGCTCAATAACGAAAAAGACGCGCACAAACGGCTGCGCGCATTGCAGGAGCAGGCTCGGCCTTTATGTGCCTGGTGGTTGCGTCAGGATGCCGCCGACCCGCGCGCCTTGCGCCTGGGCCGAACCTTGGCGTGGCTGATGCTCGTCAACTATCCCGACGCCAATAATGAGCGGGTCACGGCGCTGCGCTCATTGGCTGCCGACAAGCGCAAGCGCTATCAAGACCGCTTCAGCCAAGGCCATTACGCCGATCTGTTGCTTGAACTCGAGGTCAGCCTGGCCGGTGCAATGTTCTGGTTCGATGGTTTGCGCATGGTCTGGGAGTGCCTGGCGGCCTTGCACGCAGACCTCGCCATGACCGAACTGGAAATGCAATTCGCTCTGCTGCTGCATCGCCTGCCGAATCTGCCTGAGTATCGGTTCGAGGACGGCACGCCCTTTGCCGACCCCGCGACAGGAGAGTGGATCGCGCTTCACGTCATGCGTCACCTGCACAAGCCTGAGCCCTCCAATGTCGTCGTTGACTGCGCTGCTCAGCCCTGGGAAGCCGCGTTGCAGGCGGTGATGCCCTGCCTGCGCAAGGACGGTCTTAAGGCTGCGGTGGGTGTGCTCAAGCAAGGGCTGCGGGCGGCGTGCGGTGATCGAGCGCGCTTTCATTGGTACCTGGCGCTGGCCAGGTTGTGTGTGGCGGCCGGCAAGCATGACCTGGCCAGGATCCAGCTGGAGCAACTCGACCTGCAATTACAGCGCACGGGGCTGGAAAGTTGGGAGCCGGAGCTGGCGGTGCAAGTCGGCCAGTTGCTGTATCGCTGCTACGACCTGTTGCCACAAAACCAAGCCGTACAAGACGGGAAAGACAGTTTGCATCGCCGGGTGTGCCATTTCGACCTGGGAGCAGTACTTGAATAGCGCCTCATCAAAAAGGATAAGCACCATGGCCAAAGACGGTTCGGTAGCCCCCAAGGAACGTATCAACATTACCTTCAAACCCGCCGTCGGTGGCGCTCAGGAAGACGTCGAGCTGCCGTTGAAGCTGCTGGTGCTGGGGGATTTTTCCCTGCGCGCGGACCCACGCAAACTCGAAGATCGCAAGCCCATCGGTATCGACAAGCACACCTTTGACGAGGTGTTGGCCAAGCAAGCATTGAGCCTGACGCTGAGCGTTCCCAACCGCCTCCAGGATGCAGCCGACAGGGAAGAACTGCCGGTTCAGGTGCGGATCAACACGATGAAGGACTTCAACCCCGCGAACCTGGTGGAGCAGATCCCGCAATTGCAAAAGCTGATGGCATTGCGTGAGGCATTGGTGGCGCTCAAGGGCCCGCTGGGCAATACGCCCAGCTTTCGCAACGCTATCGAGCGGGCGTTGGCCAATGGCGATTCTCGCGCACGCGTGCTCGCCGAACTGGGCCTGGATAGGCCTCAAGCCTGACGTTTTCAGTAAAAGGACACTGACACCATGACCACCATTGAACACGGCACGCAACCTGTACAGGTTATCGAAGGCGGTAGCATCCTCGATAACATCATTTCCCAGACATTGCTCAGCGCCGACGACGAGGCTTATGGCATTGCCAAGCGCGGCGTGTCGGCGTTTATCGCAGAGCTGGTCAAGCCACATAATTGTGACGAACCCGTAAAGAAACGCCTGGTCGACCGGATGATCGCCGAGATCGATACCAAGCTCAGCGAACAAATGGATGAGATCCTTCACCACCCGGACTTCCAGGCGTTGGAGGCTTCGTGGCGAGGCTTGCAGTTGCTGGTCGATCGCACCAATTTTCGCGAGAACATCAAGATCGAACTGTTGAATGTCTCGCGCGAGGACCTGCTGGATGATTTCGAAGATTCCTCGGAAATTACCCAGTCCGGGTTATACAAACACGTCTATAGCGCCGAATACGGCCAGTTCGGCGGCCAGCCGGTGGGCGCGATCATTGCCAATTACTTTCTTTCGCCCAGTGCACCCGATGTGAAACTGATGCAATACGCATCCAGCGTCGCCGGCATGGCCCACGCGCCCTTTATCGCAGCGGCGGGGCCGAGTTTCTTTGGCTTGGAAAGCTTCACCGGGTTGCCCGACCTGAAGGATCTGCGGGACCATTTCGAAGGCCCGCAGTTTGCCAAATGGCAAAGTTTCCGGCAGAGCGAAGACGCCCGATATATCGGCCTCACCGTGCCGCGCTTTTTGCTGCGCACCCCGTATGACCCCCTTGAGTGCCCGGTCAAGACCTTCGCTTACCAAGAGAATGTGGTTAACAGCCACGAGCATTACTTGTGGGGCAATACCGCCTATGCCTTTGCCACTCGCCTGACCGACAGCTTCGCGCGCTTTCGCTGGTGCCCCAACATTATTGGCCCGCAAAGCGGCGGGGCGGTCGAAGACCTCCCGCTGCATCACTTCCAGAGCATGGGCGAGATCGAAACCAAGATTCCTACGGAGGTGCTGATTTCGGACCGACGTGAGTACGAGCTGGCACAAGAAGGTTTCATCGCCTTGACCATGCGCAAGGGCAGCGATAACGCGGCGTTTTTTTCCGCCAGCTCCGTGCAAAAGCCCAAATCCTTCGGCATCAGTGAGGAGGGCAGGGCGGCAGAGCTGAATTACCGCTTGGGCACCCAATTGCCCTACATGATGGTGGTCAACCGCCTGGCTCATTACCTCAAGGTGCTGCAACGGGAGCAGTTGGGCGCGTGGAAAGAGCGGACGGACCTGGAGTTGGAACTCAACAAATGGGTTCGCCAATACGTGGCGGACCAGGAAAATCCCAGTGCCGAGGTGCGTGGGCGGCGCCCCTTGCGTGCTGCGCGCATTGTCGTCAGCGATGTCGAGGGCGAGCCTGGCTGGTACCGGGTCAACGTCACGGTACGCCCGCATTTCAAATACATGGGGGCAGACTTCACATTGTCCTTGGTCGGGAAGCTCGATAAAGAATGAGCAGAGGCCAGGGCATGCTTGAGCACAACAGCCTTTTCGAACGCCTCGAGCAGGGTGCGTCTAACCCGGGCGCCGCCGTGGTGTCCATCGCCGCACATTTGGGGAAAATGCTCAGCACTCGTGCGGGCAGTGTCCAGACGCTGCCTGATTATGGCTTGCCTGACCTCAATGACATGCGGCTCAGCTTACATGAGTCCTTGAGCCACTCGCGGCTGCATATCGAACGTTTTATCCAGGCCTATGAGCCGCGGCTGACGAATGTACGTGTCAGGCTATTGCCGGTTGTGCGTGACTCCTTGTCCCTGGCATTCGCCATTGAGGCTGAGCGAATGATTGAGGGCGTACTGCATCCTGTGGTGTTCCACGCGCGCCTCACGGATACCGGGCGGGTTGAGGTCTGTGCCGATGACGCTTAACCGTTATTTTCAAAGCGAACTCAGTGCGTTGCGCCAACTGGGGCGGCGTTTTTCCGAACGTAATCCCGCCCTGGCGCCGTTTCTCGGCGAAGCGGGCCAGGACCCGGATGTCGAGCGCTTGCTGGAGGGCTTTGCATTCCTGACCGGGCGCTTGCGTCAGAAACTGGATGACGAACTGCCGGAGTTGACGCACTCGTTGATGCACTTGCTCTGGCCCCATTACATGCGCCCGATACCGGCCTTCAGCATCTTGCAATTCGACCCGTTGAAACGCGCCGGCCCAAGCGTTCGGGTGGAGCGGGACACCGCCGTGCAAAGCGCTCCCATACACGGTGAGCGTTGCCAGTTCCGTACATGCTATGCCACCAACGTCATGCCATTGCAACTCACTGACCTGGAATATAGATGCCAGGGCGAAGGGGCCTGGTTGGATTTGCGCCTGTGCATGAGTGTCGACGGCAGCTTCAGTGAGCTGGTATTCGATTCGCTGCGACTGCACCTGGCCGGTGACCACTACATCAGTCAGGGTCTGTACCTGAGTCTGTTGCGCCATCTGGCCGGAATCAGCCTGCAGCTCGTGGATCAAGATGGCCTGCTGATCAGCGCCGGCGATGGCCAACCCCTGACGCTGCGGCTCAATGCCAACCAGGTCCGGCCAGTGGGGTTTTCCCAGGAACAGGCGCTGATTCCTTATCCGCAGAACACGCTGGAGGGCTATCGGCACCTGCAGGAGTACTTCGCGTTTCCCGAGAAGTACCTGTTTGTCGATGTCGAAGGCCTGGAGGTGTTGCACACGTTGTCTCACGAGTTGCTCCGGCAGGCGCGCGGCCTGGTGATGCGTTTCGAGCTCCGCAGTCAGGGTCGCGAGCCCCTGCGTCCTACCCTGGATAACGTGAAGCTGTATTGCACGCCCATCGTCAACCTGTTTACACAGGATGCAATTCCCATTCGCCTGGACGGTAAACAGGACGAGTACCTCCTGGTGCCTGGGGAATACACGCCGGGCAATGCCAGCGTGTATTCAGTGGACCGGGTCACCGGCTGGCGCCCCGGTGGCTTGGGCTATCAAACCTACGTGCCGTTCGAGTCGTTTGAACATGACTGCCACAGCGAGCCTGTGGCGGCACCGCCCAGCTACAGCATTCGCCAACGTTCGTCGGTGCAACATGCCGGACTCGACACCTGGATGGGGTTCGGCAACCGCCGCAAACAGGGCCAGGAAACCCTGTCGGTCGAACTGACCTGTACCAATTGCAACCTGCCACGGCAATTACGTGCAGGCGATATCAACCAGCCCGGCGAACACACACCGGAGTCGTTGACGTTTCGCAATATCACCGCGCCAACGGCGAGCTACGCGCCGCCCCTGGACCAGGATTTCCTGTGGAAGCTCATCAGCAATATGTCGCTCAACTACTTGTCGTTGACCGACATCAACGCCTTGAAGGCGATTCTCGCAACCTACGACCTGCCGCGTTATTACGATCGCCAGGCGCTGAAGGTCAGCCAGAAAAGACTGGGGGCTTTGCGTGCTATCCGTCATGAGGCGATGGATCGCCTGCATCGTGGGTTGCCCGTGCGAGGTGTGCGGGTCGATCTGACGGTCGATTCCCAAGGCTTTGTCGGCCAGGGCGACTTATTTGTATTCGCTTCGGTCCTCAATCAGTTCTTTGCGCTTTACGCCAGCCTCAATTCCCATCACGAGTTGCGTGTCATCAGCACACAAGGAGACGTGTATTTATGGCCATCCCTGATGGGACAGCAGCCCCTGCTCTGAATCAACTTTGCCGTGGTATCCGTGAATACACGCTGTTCCAGGCGGTTTTGCAGGTGACCGAGCGATTGCGTGAGGCTCATCCGCTGCTGGATGAGGACGCGTTGTACGACCAATTGGAGTTCCAGGCCAACCCTGGCTTAGGGTTTGCCGCGCACGATATCGACCGAGTGGAGTTCTTTATGGAACATGGACATTTGCGCGCGCGCCTGCGCCTCAATGTACTGGGGTTATTTGGCGCCGGGTCCCCACTGCCTGCGTTTTATGGTGAGCAGGCATTTGCCGAACAGCCAGGCGGCACCCCGACTCGAGATTTCCTGGATCTGTTCCATCATCGCTTGCACCGGCTGATGCTCCCGATCTGGCGCAAATACCGCTATCGGGCGTGTTTCCGGGCAGGCGCCAATGATGGTTTTTCCGCGCAGATGTTTGCCTTGACGGGTTTGGGCGGCACTGCGATCCGTGGCGCTTCCCAGCTCGATTGCAAGCGCCTGCTGCCATACCTGGGCCTGCTGAGTGTGCGTGTGCACTCGGCGGCGTTGATCGAGTCGGTCCTGCGTTACTACTTCAAGCAGGACGAGTTGTTTATCGAGCAGTGGGTTGAACGCCAGGTCGAGATCAGCCAGGTACAGCGCAATGACCTTGGACGGGCCAACAGTGTGCTTGGCGAGGACCTGGTCTTAGGGCGCCGAGTCGCTGACCGCAGTGGCAAGTTCAGGGTGCATGTCCGCGCGTTGGAGTGGCGGCGTTTTCACGACTTCCTGCCCACGGGAAAGGCCTGTCAGCCGCTGCGTTCGCTGGTGCGCCTGACCCTGCGCGATCCATTGGAATACGACCTGCGCCTGGTACTGGCGCAGGGTCAGATCAGGGCCCTGCACATTGGCGAAAACACGGTTTGCCGCCTGGGTTGGACCACCTGGCTGGGGCACGAGCGGGCCGATGGCTCAGTCACGCTAACCCGTAATTTTCATTAGGGATGAATGGACATGATGAACAGGGATTTGCAACACATGATCGGCGCGCTGTCAGCACGGCTGGAAACAACATCGGCCCCGGTGGATTTCTGCGGGTGCAGCCAATGACCGATAACCTGATTGGTGAGGGGGCCGACCCGCTGATATATGCCGACGCACTGTCTGCCTGTTTCGCACGCTTGGGGTTCGAGCGTGATGAACACGCGTTACCTGACGGATGTGTCAGCGCGGCGGCCCGGCTGAGCCAGTGTGACGTCAGCCAATTGTATCTGCTCGATGAAGTGACCGGCCGGCTTGAACTGATCGCCCAACATCTTGCCCAGGTGCCGTCGCTCACCGTAGTGCCTCCACGGTTTGGTCAGCATTCCCAACAGTTGCTGCACGACACCTTGACCCAGGGCACTGGATTGAGCCTGGAGGATGTGCAAGGCAGCGGCCATGACACAGGTTTTCTGCCCGCATTGGCGACACCATGGCGTGCGCTATTAATCGTGCCGCTGTTCAATCGATGTGAGCGGATAATTGGGGTGCTGGTGTGCGCCCGCCAACAGCCGGCCCAGTTGCAAGGCTACGCCCCTTCCTTGCGGCATTTGGGCAGCTACGCCGTGAACCAGTTACGCGTACTGCGTGGTAGGCAGCCCAACGTTGGTCCAAAGCCCGGAGGCAACAAACCCTTAGCTGGCGCATACGGCCTGATTGGCACCAGTGCGGCAATGGAGCAGGCATGCCGGTTGATCAGTAAAGTCCTGCACACCCCTTATACGGTGCTGCTGCAGGGCGAGACCGGCACGGGCAAGGAAGTGGTGGCCCGGGCCATTCACGCGGCCGGGCCGCGCAAGGCCAAGGCCTTTGTCGTGCAGAACTGCGCGGCGTTCCCGGAAGGGTTGCTTGAAAGTGAGCTGTTCGGCTACCGCAAAGGTGCGTTCACTGGCGCCGATCGCAATCACGCGGGGCTGTTCGACGCCGCACATGGCGGTACGTTGCTGTTGGATGAGATCGGCGATATGCCGCTGCCCTTGCAAGCCAAGTTGCTGCGGGTATTGCAGGAGGGTGAGGTTCGCCCGCTGGGGGCCAGTGCGGCACACAAGGTCGACGTACGCATCATTGCCGCGACGCATCGCGACCTCGCGGCGATGGTCGCCGAAGGGGGCTTTCGTGAAGACCTCTATTACCGACTGGCTCAGTTTCCCATCACCTTACCGGCCTTGCGCGAGCGGGACAGCGATGTGCTGCAACTGGCGCGCCATTTCACAGGCAAGGTGTGCGCAGCGCTGGGGAGGCCACCTGTCGAATGGTCGAATACCGCCCTCGATCAACTGTTCAGCCATGGTTTTCCCGGCAACGTACGCGAGCTCAAATGCCTGGTGGAGCGCGCCGTGTTGTTGTGTGACGACAGCGTGATCCGGCCCGAGCACCTGGCGCTGCCGCTGGCACCAAAGCCGGCCACTTCCGATGACGTGACGCTGCGCCAGCGGATGGAGCGAGTGGAGCGCACGTTCCTGCTCGACTGTCTGCACAAGAACCACGGTAATCGCACCCGCACCGCGCGGGAACTGGGGGTCGCCCGGCGCACCCTGCTTTACCGTCTTGCCCGTTTGAACATTCCCTTTGGCGATGCCCGGGAGGAACGCTGAATGGCGCACTTGATTTTTACTGTGGGAGAAACCTGATGCCTGATCGTCCATGGCACGTCGTCGTGCTGGTGATGTGTTTGCTGGGAGGCTGTAACGCCAACTATGTGTTCGATGATGCCGAGTACCACCCCTTGGGTGACCCGCAGGCGATCATTCGTGGCCGCTGAAAGGAGGGGGCATGAAGCTGCAGCTTGTGTTTGAGGTCTGCGCGTGCGAAAGCGACCAGAGCCTACTTTTGGCCCGCAAAGTATTTGACGGTGCCGGCGGCGTGATCGGGCGTGGTCCTGGATGTGACTGGGTGATCCCTGACGCCAGCCGCGTACTCTCCAGCCATCATGGATTGATCGGTTACCGTGAAGGTCGTTATTTCCTTACGGATATCAGTCGCAACGGTATCGGGATAGCCAACAGTCCCGAGCGCCTGCGCAAGGGGCAGGCACGATTGATCAGTGACGACGACGTATTCGAGTTGGGGGTGTTGACGATACGTGCCCGACTGCTGGAATCGCCGCGACCTTCCGACGAGCTGCTGGCGCCTGTGGCAGTACCGATTCCCGATGACGCTTTCCTGTCGCTGGACCCGCTGCATGGCTTGGACCTTGATCGGCAGATGCAGGCCACGTCGGATGATCTGGAAGCCTTGAGCAAGAGTGCCGATGAGCAAGCGGTATGGGCAGATCACTATGGGGCCGATTGCGAGCACGTGGTATTGCCGCGGCGGCAAGACCCTTCGATGGAGGTTGCCGCGGTACCCGCTGTTGCGACGCCGCCGTCGACCGACGAGGTGTTCTGGTCGCAATTTGCAGCGGTCCTGGGTGTGGACCTGACGGCCCTCGACACACCTGCCCGGGAGGCACTGGCGATCAAGGTGGCACGCTTGTTTCGGGTGACGATCGAAGGGCTGCAACAAGGTTTGCGCACCCGTGAAGAACTGAATAACGAACTGGGTATGGCGCCGTTCGCCGGTCAGGGCACCGGCCAGAATCCCTTGAAAGTGTATAGCAACACCGATGCTGCTTTAGCCGCGATGCTCGATACCCGGGAGCTGGGTCAACTGCCCGCGGTGCGCGCCATTACCCAGGTGCACCTAGAACTGCAGGTGCATCAGGTTGCGTTGCTGGCCGCTTGTCGAAACGCCATGCGTAATGCCCGCGCTGTCTTTGAACCCAGCCATCTGTTGGGGTGTTTTGCGTCCCAGGGCAAGCCTGCCGGGTTTTTCTCCGATGGTGGGCGGTGGCGTGCCTACCAGCGTTATTACCAGCGTGTGGTGGCGCAAGAACAGTTGAATGATCGCCCGTTGGCCGGCGACTTCGCCAAGGCCTATGAGGAGCAGGTGCGCCTGATCTCCAGCCTGCACATTGATTTTCCAGGATGATAATCATGTATCGAGCCACCCTTGTTTCGTTGTTGCTCTTGTGCGGGCTGTTGGCGGGTTGCAGCGCCGTCTCGCCATTTTCCACGCTGACCAAGCTGGACGTGGTGCTGACCGCCAGCGAACACGTCAACCCGGATTTGCACGGTCGTCCTTCTCCCGTGGTGGTGCAGTTGATCGAACTGCGCCATGGCGTTGCCTTTGAACATGCCGACTTCTTCAGCCTGTATGGCAATGCGCAGCAGACGCTGCCAAAGGACTGGGTCGGCAGCGAGGAGGTTGAGCTGCGTCCGGGTGACCGGTTGGCGCTCAAACTGCGAATCGCTCCCGACAGTCGTTTTGTGGGTGTGCTGGCCGCTTACCGAGACTTGCCCCATGTCCAGTGGCGGCTGTTGGTGCCCTTGACGGTGCAGCAACGCAACCGTGCCGAACTGGTGCTGGGCCAGGGCGGTATACGTGTTGCTGACCCGCTCGCCAGTGTGGAGACGCAATAACATGCAGGTTCATAAAGTTATCTGGCAGGAAGGCATGCTGTTGCGGCCACAGCACTTGCAGCACAACGACCGTTATTACCACCAGCAGCTCAATCAGACCCGCCTGCTGGGCAGAGACACCTGGGGTTTGCTCACGCTCGAACTCAATACGCAGTACCTCAAGCTGGGCAAGCTGGTGGTCAACCAGGCCAGCGGCGTGTTGCCGGACGGCAGCCTGTTTGACTTGAATGCTGCCATGGAGCCGCTGGTGGTGCAGGTGCCAAAGGATTCGGGCGCGCAAGGGGTTTACCTGGCGCTACCGCTGGCCAGCGGCAGTCACCTTGAAGTCCGCCGGCCTGAGCAAAGCGAGGTGTTGGCACGCTACCTCAGCTGTGAAGTGGAAGTGGGGGATTCCAACGTGGGGGCGGATACGCGTTGCCGAATCCACTGCGCGCGCCCGGACTTACGTCTTCTGTTGGGTGAACAGGCGGGCGACCAGCACTTCATCAAGCTCAAGGTGGCCCAGGTACTCGACGCCAGCGGTGAAGGCGGTGTGAACCTGGATACGGCGTTCATCCCGACGTTTATCTTCGTGCAGGAGCATGGGTACGTGGCGTCGTGTCTCAAGGAGGTGATTGGCCTGCTTGCCAGTCGGGGCGATGCCATCGCGGCGCGCATTCGTGGCGAGAGCACGGCCCCAGGCACGCAAATCGCCGATTTCCTGATGCTGCAAGTGATCAATCGTAGTGAGCTGGAGCTGCGCCACTGCCTGAGTCAGGCGCGGGTGCGGCCCGAAGCGGTGTTCCGTGCGCTGGTGTCGCTGCTCGGGGAGCTATCAACCTTCACCACGGACAGTAAACGCGCGCAGTTGGATGTTCACTATCAACACGGTGATCAGGGCGCCAGTTTCCGCGGGCTGATGGCGCAGGTGCGCGCGGCGCTGTCGGTGGTGCTGGAGCAACAGGCGATCAAGTTGGCATTGCAGCCTCGCCAGTACGGGGTGCTGGTATGCCCGGTCAGCGAGTTGAAATTGCTTGGCACCGCCACCTTCATCCTGGCGGCCACCGCGCAGTGTGAGGCGCAGGAATTGCGCCAGCGTCTGCCAGCACACCTGAAAGTCGCGCCGGTTGAGCGCATACGCGAGTTGGTCAACCTGCACTTGGCCGGTATCAAGGTCAAGCCTTTGCCAGTGGCGCCGCGACAGATTCCTTTCCATGCCGGCAAGACCTATTTCGTGCTCGATATGAGCCCCCGTGATATCGCACAGCTGGAACAGTCGGGTGGTTTCGCTTTCCACGTAGGGGGTGAATTCACCGGGCTTGAACTCGACTTCTGGGCCATCAGGAACTGAATGCCATGGACAGTGAATATACCCAGGATGAAAAAACCGTCCTGCTCGACCGGGAGACTCATGAGCCTGCCCAGGGGCCGTTAACGGATTTCCCGTCGCCGCCGCGCTACGAACAGCTGGAAGACCGCATGATCTACGCCGGCCACAGGCTCGATACGCAGAGCTTTCAGGCAGGGCTCAACCCGCTGGTAGCCGTAGCCTGGGCGGTATTGTTCGAGGTTATTGGGCTCAGGGTCTGCTCGGGCCGTGAAAACCTGGGCACGCTCAACGACCGATTAGTGTTGGCGGTGACTCAGTTCGAAACCCGCGCCTTGCAGGGCGGCGTGGAGAACAGCCAGGTCATGTCGGCGCGCTATGTGTTGTGCAGCGTGATCGATGAGGCGGTGGTGACGACGCCGTGGGGGGCGCAAAGCGAATGGTCGAAGATGAGCCTGTTGAGCCGCTTCCATAACGAAACCTTTGGCGGCGAAAAAGTGTTCCAGTTGCTGGAGCGCCTCACGCGCGACCCCGTGAAGCACGTGGCGATGCTGGAGTTGCTGTACCTGTGCCTGTCCCTGGGGTTCGAAGGCAAATACCGGGTAATGGAGCGGGGCGTGGCGCAACTTGAGGCCGTCCGCGATGCCTTGTATCGCCAGATCAGGCACGTACGTGGGGAGCCGGCGGCGCAAGCGCTACTGCCTGCCCAGCAGCGGGCCGACCGGCGTAAGCAAGTGCGGGTCATACCTGCCACTTGGTGGGCCGGCCTCACCTTGGTGTGTGTGTTGGCGATGTACACAGGGTTTGCCTGGGTGCTGAGCAACGAGCGTACAAACGCGCTGCACCCCCTTCAACTTTCGGCGTCGGATCTGGTCCGCACGCCCTTGTAAACGCTGGGAGCAATGAATGATCGCATTCTTCAAGGGGGTGGGCACCGTGCTGGGCAGGATTTGGGTGTGGAGCCTGTTGCTGGTGCTTTCCTGCGCGGCAATGGTGTGGTTCTTGGGGCCGCTGCTGGCAGTGGATGATCACCGTATCTGGGCAGGGGCGACTGCTCGGTTGGTCACCATCAGCGGTGTGTTCTTGCTATGGGGACTGGCGATGGCGTTTGTGGGCCCAGGTTTTACCGCCTGGCGCCAAAGGCCAGAACGCGAGGTGCGCCAGCAGCCGATGACGCGGGTGGAGGACGAACGCCGGCACCTGCGCAGTCGGTTCAAGAAAGCTGTGCACCTGCTCAAAATATCCCGCCATTATGGAGAACGTAACGCACGTTGGCGTCATGAGTTGCCCTGGTACCTGTTGATCGGTGAGCCGGGCAGTGGCAAGACGCAGTTACTGGCGGCAGCGGGCTTGCCGCTGGCGCTGGACCACGCGCAAACGCGACCGATCGGTAGCAGTGCCCATTGTGACTGGTATTTCGGCGACGAAGGCGTGCTGATCGACACCCCGGGACGCTACCTTACCCAGCCCGACCCTTCAGTGGACGCCGCAGGCTGGATCACCTTGTTGCATCTGCTCAGGTGGCGCCGCCGAGTGCGGCCGCTCAGCGGTGTGGTGGTGACGCTATCGGTCGACATGCTGTCGAGTACCAACGAATACGACCTGGATCATCACGCACGCCATGTACATTCGCGCTTGCAAGAGATCCAACAGACGTTGCATGTGGATGTGCCGATTTACCTGGCGTTGACCCACGCCGACCGGTTGCCGGGATTCGCTGAATTCTTCGACTCACCCCTTGGAGAAAGTGCCGACAGCGTGCTGGGTCAGCACCTGCAAGACTGCGCCGACGGTACTGACACAACACAGGTTCGTCAGGCGGTCGAACAATTGTTGCAGCGCTTGAACAGTGAGCTGATTGGGCGACTGCATCAGGAGCGCAATGTCGAGCGACGTGGGCAGATGCTGGAGTTTCCCCAGCAGGCAGCACGAATGGGAGAGCGCGTCAGCCTGTTCGTTGACATGGCGTTTTGCGCTCATCGTTACCAACCCATCAACGGGTTGCGAGGGTTCTTCTTGACCTGCGCCGATGGCAGGCACCCGCGCTTTGTGCAGGGCCTGTTCAGCCAGGTGATCTTCGCCGAGGCCGACCTTGCCGGTTTGCAGGCTCAGGAACAGCAACGTCTGCGTTGGCGCCAGGGCGCGCAGGCGATGGCTGCGGCGCTGGTTATTGGCGGTGTCGGAGGGCTATGGGGGCACAGTTATTCCGTCAACCACCAACGCTTGGCGCAATTGTCGGCGCTGACCTCACACCCGCCGCTCGCCCTTGCGGCCGACGATGAAAGCACGGCGCTGTTGGCGCTGTTGGACGCGCGACTGGCGGCGACCCAGGTTTTTCCAGGGCCGGCAGATGTACGCCTGGTGGAGCGCACCGGGCTGTATCAGGGCGAACTGAGCCGTCCCAGCGTCGATCAAGCCTATGAGCACGCGCTGCAAAAGCCATTTTTGGCCTGGACAGCCGCCCAGTTGGAAGAACAGGTAATTGCCAGCCTTGGGGACCGGGAGCGGCTGCTCGACGACCTGCGTGCCTACCTGATGCTCAATCTGCGCGAACGCCGTGACACGAGCTGGCTGGCAGAACATATTGCAAGCCTTTGGTCGGTGCGGTTTTCCGGGGATATGCCAACACAGAAGCGCCTCAATGTGCACCTTGCGCGGCTGCTGGAGCAACCCTTTGTGGTGTCACTCAACGAGGAACGGGTGGCCCAGGCCCGTGAAGCGCTGAGGGGCGAATCGTTGGCCGATGGGGTCTATCGGGTATTGCGCGAACAAGCGCGCAGCCTGGAGCCGTTGCGTCTGGCCGAGGGTAAGGTGTTTGCCGCTATCGATCCGCCTGTGCCGGGGTTCTATACCAAACGCTATGTACAGTACTTCGAGGCGCAGGGCCCGCGGTTGGTAAACGCCATCACCCAGGACAACTGGGTGCTCGGCGAGGGCTCCGACCTGGAGCCCCAGGACTTGCGGCGCCTGATGGCTGAACTGCAGCAACGTTATTTCAGCGAGTATGCCGATGCCTGGAGCGATGCGCTTGGCCGAGTCAGGCTGCAAGAGACTGACAACCTGCGCCAGGATGCCGAGCAACTGATGAACCTGACGTCGGCGCAATCGCCCTTGATTCGTCTCTTGCAACAGGTGCGTGAAAATACGCGTTTGTTGCCAGGCCACGGACTGCTGGACAAAGTGGCCCAGCAGTCGGCAGACCTGGGCGAGATGGCCAAGTCGAGGTTGACGGCTGGGCAGGCGGCTATTGTCGAGGCTCCGCGGCGCGCCTTGCAGCGCCGCTTTGAGCCTTTGCATCAATTGCTGGATGAGCAGCAGAACCCCGGCGTAGAGCTGACTCAGGCCTTGCGTCTGCTGGATGAAGTGCACCTGCAACTGACAGCATTGAACCGGGACAGCGCACCCGAGCAGGCCGCCTTCCTGCGTGCCAGGCAGCGCATGGAGGGCCAGCAGGATGCATTGGGCCATCTGCGAGACGCCGCCGCGCGTCTGCCGCTGCCCGTTGCCGGCTGGCTCGAAGGTATGGCCGATGACAGTTGGCGGCATTTGCTGGAACAGGCCTATGTGCACGTCAACCAACGTTATCAGAGCGAGGTGCATAGCCTTTATGCCAAGGCCATTGGTCGACGTTACCCATTCAATGCGCACGCCAGCAGTGAGGTCGCCCTTCACGATTTTCAGGAGTTCTTCAAGCCACGCGGGGTGATGGCGCGCTTTTATGAGGGCTACCTGCGGCCTTTTATCAGTGCCGACGGCAGCCGCTACCGATTGCGTGGGCTCGATGGCCAGAGTTTGCCGGTTTCCCGTGCGCTGCTGGAGCAATTGATGAAGACCCAGGTCATCCGCCGCGGCTTTTTTACCGAAGACGCGGGGGAGTTGTCCGTGCGATTCACTTTGGCACCCTACAGCCTGGACCCATCGGTCAGCCGAGCGATCCTGCGGTTTGGCGACCAGCAATTGGAGTATCGCCACGGTCCGATCGTACCCATGGCGTTCCATTGGCCCACCGACGCAGACAATGGGCGCAGCAGCCTCGTCCTGGAGAGAGGCGCGGAGCAGCGCCCCTTGGGCATCGAAAAGGACACGGGGGCGTGGTCGTTGTTCCGGTTCCTGGACCTGCTGCAGAAAGAGCCCGCCAGTGGCCGAAATATACAGATCCTCAAGGCAGACCTCGCCGGCCTGCGCGCCAATTACCGGCTCACCAGCCAGCGTACGCCTGCCCCGTTTGACATGGACACATGGCGCACCTTTCGCCTGCCGGAGCAGCTGTGAACCCGATGGATTCCCCGTGGCGCAGCGCCGGGCGCACGCAGCGAGGCCTGGCGCGGTTGCGCAACGAGGATGCATTCCTGGACAACCCGAGCATGGGTTGCTGGGCGGTGGCGGACGGTATGGGCGGGTATCGGCATGGGGATGTCGCCAGCCAGTGGGTAGTCAGCCACTTGGCTTCAGTGTCGGCTGACGGCAACCTTGACCAGCGTATTCAGGCGGTTCGCCACAGGTTGCAGGACGTTAACCAAGGAGTACGACGCGCATGGACAGAACCTGGCGCAACCGGTGAAGTGACGATGGGCAGCACCGTGGTTGCCCTGTTGTTGGAGAAGGGCCGGGCGGCCTGCCTATGGGCGGGAGACAGCCGCTGCTATTTATGGCGCGACCAGAGTTTGTACCAATTGTCGAAGGACCACTCGCTGCTGCAGCGCCTCATGGACGAGCGTCAGTTGAGTGTGGCGCAAGCCCAGGCTTACCCGGGTGCCAGGGCCTTGACCCGGGCCGTTGGCGCGCGTTCGCGGTTGCACCTTGAGGTACTGGAACTGCGTACCCGCCCTGGGGATGTATTTTTGTTGTGCAGTGATGGCTTGTATCAGGCCCTCAGCCACGTTGACCTGGGGCGGGCGTTGAGCATGGGCACGCCTCAACGGGCAGTGGAACGGCTATTTGCGGCGGCGTTGCGCCGGCCGGTACGTGATGATCTGACTGCGGTTGTGGTGCAGCCTTGAACTCGACAGCTCAACCCTGCCGTTTACTGTCTGGGCGCTATCACCTTGAACGTGTCTTGGGCAGAGGTGGCATGGGCAGGGTGTACCGCGCGCGCGACCTGTTGCACGAGCAATTGGGCGAACCCTGTTCCAAGGTAGCGATCAAGCTACTTGACGAACCCATTTCCCAGTGCCCCGACGCGCATGTGTTGTTGTACAGCGAGTTTGCGTTGACCCGCAGCCTGAGGCACGAGCATGTGGTACGGGCGTTTTCGTTTGAGGTCGATACACACAGTCAAGTCGCGTTTTTCACCATGGAGTTGCTGCAAGGGGTGACGCTGGACCGCCTGCTGCTGGAGTGCCCCTATGGCTTGCCCTGGCGGGAGTTACGACCCATCGCCTTGCAGTTGCTGGATGCGTTGGTCTACACCCACCAGCAAGACGTTCTGCACGGTGATGTCAAACCAGCCAATGTCATAGTGGGCGAGGAGGGCGTGCGCTTGTTCGATTTCGGCCTGGGCCAGGCTCAAGCAGAGACCGCAATGGGTTTGCCGAGTGTCAGCCGCAGTCGTTTCAATGCCTGGACACCTGCCTACGCCGCCCCGGAACTGTTGGCCGGCGGTGCGCTGACCGCTGCTGCCGACCTGTACGGCGTGGCCTGCATCCTGTACGAACTGGCCCACGGCAAGCGCGTTGGCGAGCGCGCCTCCACGGTCTGTCTGCCCCGGCCCGCGCAGTTGCCCAGGCATTGCTGGACGGCGTTACAGGCAGCGTTGGCGATAGACCCGCAGCACCGAAGCATAACGGTCGCCGAGTTGCGCCACGTCATGGGGCGCAATCGAGCACGCTGGTGCTTGTAGGATAAAGGTCAAACGGCTAAGCCGTGCAACTGGCAGTACTGCGCCCAGTCCATGCCTGCCATCTGTGCGACTTCTTTATGCACCTCGCGCCGCTGGGCCTCGAAGGCTTCGGTCGAATCGGCCGTCAGCTTGAGGGTCAATTCCCAGGCGAATAACTTTTGCTGTTCAGCGTGTGCTTCGAAAGCCTCATGCAGGCGTTCGGCGCGATACTGCGCCAGGGTTTCGCCCCTGGCCTGGGCTATCAGCGGGTTAAGGCTGTCCAGCTCGGCAGCGACCTGCGGTTGTTCGCGCAGGAATCTGTCCAGTGCAAGTTGGTGCGTATCGTTGGGTGCCGACACAGGTAGACACCTTAATGAGAAGGGTGGGAGTTGCTATCGGACGCGCGTGCGTTGAGGTGATGGCGGGCACGCTTACGCGACCTGCGCCGCATCCAGTTCTGCAACGGCGCCAGCAAGAAAAACATCAGGTAAGCGACCAGCACCAGAGTCAGGTCTACCCAGGTTTCAGCCACAGGCCCGGTAAACAATTCAATGAGGTTCTTGATTACAAACAGCAACACCACGCTGCACAACCACAGCAGGATGGTGACAAACAGAGGACGCATGTGACTTGAGCGCTTGTCTTGCATAGTGAGGTTCTCTCCTTTGGCCTGTTGTCGTTCCAGGCAAGATTCCCTGAGTGCGTACCCATTATCAGACAGGTTGTAACATCCTTTAACACGCACAAACCGTGCGGATGATACCGACTCAGACAGCCTTAGGGGATGATTCCAGTCAGAAAGTTCGATAAATCTGTAGGGATTTAGTCTAGCAACCCGGCATTCACTGGTAAAAAAGCCGGGCAGGGACGGGGATAAAGGCTTTCGCTTCGGCTATCAGGGCGTGTAGCGTTAGCGGGTGTTTCCGGCCCTGATCTTCAGCGGCAGTCGGTGACAGGCAGAGGACGGCCCATGGCGCACACCCTGTTCAAGCTTTTCCTGACACAGCGCCTGGCGGTCCTGGCCAGCACGGAGTCGTTGCGTGCGATTCGGGAGGGACTGCTGTGGATCCTGCCGTGCCTGTTGGTGTCCGCTGGTTTCCTGATCCTGTCCGAATGCGCCCTGGCGCTGGGGTTCGATCCGCAGGTGGTGAGTTTCCTGGCCGGGCTGCATAAACAGATCAGCTCGGTGATCCCGTTGCTGGTGGCGGCCTCCATCGGTTACATGTTGGCGATTCAACACCGTCTGCCACAACTGCCGGTCGCCTTCCTGTGCCTGGCCCATGTGGTGGTCGCCACCTTCGTGCTGCGTGAGTACCCGCGCGCTTCGGCCACGTTCCTACTGTTTATTGCCATTGCTTCGCCCTTGATCAATGTGCCGGCCATCGCCTGGCTGCACCGCTTTCGCTGGACGCGGCTGGTCAACCAGGACCTGGTCGGCCATAACCTCAAGGGCACCATCAACATGGTGATACCTGGCGCACTCACGGCCTTGTCGTTGGTGGCGGTGTTGTCGTTGCTGCTGTTGATCCCCCATGTGGCGCAAATCCAGGGGCCGCAGGTGCTTGATGCGTTGCAGACGCCTTACGGCAGCGGGTTGTTTGTCACCCTGATGAATTCGCTGCTGTGGTTCTTCGGGATTCACGGCGTGTATGCCATGCAGCCGTTATTCGATGCATTGGACCAGGCGGTGGCGCTCAATGGCGCAGCGTTGGCGGCGGGGGAGCCGGTGCTGTACCTGCTCAACAACGGCTTGCTGGGCAGTTTTGCCTTTATCGGTGGCTCGGGCGCAACCTTATGCCTGCTATTGGCGATCCTGCTGTTTTCCAAGAGCCAGTCCATGCGCTTGTTGGCGATGGCCAGTTTGCCGCTGTCATTATTCAACGTCAGCGAAGTGCTGTTGTTCGGTTTGCCGATCATCCTCAACCCGCGCCTGTTTATACCGTTTCTACTGGTACCGGCGTTCAACGCGATGGTGGCGTTGATGGTGGTGCAACTGGGCTGGGTCTCGCCGGCGGTGGCCAGCGTGCCGTTTACCGCCCCAGTGCTGCTCAACGCTTACCTCAGCACCCATGGCGACGTGGCGGCGGGGGTGTTGCAGATCGTTCTGCTGGGCGCCGGCACCCTGGTATATGCGCCCTACGTCAGGGCGATTCATCGCCAGTCCAGCGACGGCGGAACGGGGTACCTCAAATCCCTGGACATGACGTTTCGCGGCCTTGAAGAGAAAGGCCGCCTGCTGGAGTTCGACCCGGTGCTGGCCACCCACCAGACATTGGCCCGCCAGGCTGCTGAGTTGAACCGTATCCAGCAGATCAGCGATTACGAGTTCTACCTTGAGTTTCAACCCCAGGTCTCCACCCGCACCGGTTTGTGCACCGGCTGCGAGGCCCTGATGCGCGCCCGGGACAGCCAGGGCACGGTGCATTCGCCCTGGGAGTTCCTGCAATGGCTGGCGCATGCCGGGCTGATGCCGGACGTGGACGTGTGGGTGGCATCCCAGGCCGTGCGCCAGTATCAGAAATGGCAGAAGGTGGGTTTTGAACTGCCGATGACAATTAATATTTCCAGCACCACGCTCAAGGACGCCGCCTATGGCGACCGCCTGGTGGAAATTCTTGCCCAGGCCCGTGGGCAGGTTTCAGTGGAAATTACCGAAGACGCGCTGGTCAGCGACATCCCGGCCACCCGCCAGACCATCCAGAAGTTGCAGGCCATGGGGGCCAAGGTCTATCTGGATGATTTTGGCACTGGGTTTTCTGCGCTGAGTTACTTGCACCAGTTTCCTGTGGACTTCATCAAGATCGACCGCAGTTTTGTGGTGGCCCAGCGTGACCCTAAAGGCGCCCAGGTGCTGACCGGTATGTTGCGCTTCTGCGAGGCCTTGGACCTGGGCGTGGTCGTGGAGGGGGTTGAGACGGCTGAGCAGTTGGCGTTCTTGAGTAACGGACCTGAGTTGTTTATCCAGGGCTGGTATTTCAGCAAGGCACTGCCTGGGGACCAGTTGCGGCGCTTTGTGCTTGAGCGCAGGGCGTTAGTCTGATGGCCGACGCTTATCCAACTGACACCCTGCAATCAAACTGTGGGAGCTGGCTTGCCTGCGATGACGCCCTGACAGCCGACGCTGTTATACCGTGTACATATCCATTCCTGCGGTTACGACCACTTAGGGTTCCGCTCAACATGAACTGCCCCCCAAAAGTTGGACAGGAGACGCTATTGATTTAGTGCCTGGGTCCGAAACTGTACCGGACTCAAGCCATTCAGTCTGAGGCTTATGCGGTCTTGGTTGTAGTAGGTGATGTAATCCTCTAAGCCTGATGCCAGTTGCTCCACACTCTCAAATGATTCCAGATAGAAAAACTCGCTCTTGAGCGTGCCGAAAAAGCTCTCCATGGCGGCATTGTCCAAGCAATTACCCTTGCGCGACATGCTC
>NZ_NKRF01000040.1:0-24704 GCF_003408955.1 Pseudomonas sp. GL93 | reverse complement strand
TGCTCATGATCTTTAGGTGCGGGAGGCGTACCTCGGCGGCTAAACGAAGGCTGCTATAGGAACCGGATCAAAAATGTGGGAGCGGGCTTGCTCGCGAATGCGGTGAATCAGCCAGGGAACTGTTGGCTGACACGCTGCATTCGCGAGCAAGCCCGCTCCCACATTTGTTTGGTGTGAACCGCAATATTGAATTTATTTTCGAAGTTTGTGTAACGCAATTCGTCGAGCCCTCTCTAGTGGTGCATGCAGGCAATCAAGCCTGCGCATTCAACCACTGCTGGAGACACACCATGACCACCAAACTGTCCGCTGCCACCCTCGTTCTGGCCCTTGGTTCTGCCCTGAGCCTGTCCGCCCTGACCACCACCGCCCACGCGGCCGACGACATGCAGAAATGCTTCGGCGTGGCTGAAGCCGGCAAGAATGACTGCGCCGCAGGCGCCGGCACTTCCTGCGCTGGCACCTCCAAAACCAAAGACCAGGCCAATGCCTGGAAACTGGTCCCTACCGGCACTTGCACCCAGACCCCAAGCACCACCTCGCCGACCGGTTTTGGCCAGGAAGCAGCCTTCACCGCCAAATCCTGAACCCCGCGCAGCCTGAGTACTGATGATGACGCTTACAGCCCAACACGCGGTCGCACCGGCTCAGGCGCCCGGCCTCCCCTATCGAGCCGGGCTGGGGCTCAAGACCGAGCACTTCACCGAGGTGCTCGAGACCCGCCCCGACATCGGTTTTTTCGAAATACACGCCGAAAACTACATGGTGGCCGGCGGCCCGTTTCATCACTACCTGGGGTTGATTCGTGCGCAGTACCCCCTGTCACTGCACGGCGTCGGCCTGTCCATCGGTGGCGAAGGTCCTCTGGACCGCGAGCACCTGGCACGCTTGGCCACGCTGATCGAACGCTACCAACCCCAGTCTTTTTCCGAACACCTGGCCTGGTCCAGCCACGGCCCGGTGTTTCTCAACGACCTGCTGCCCCTGGCCTACGACGCCAGCACCCTGGAGCGGGTATGCGAACACATCGACCAGGTACAGAGCACGCTCAAGCGCCCGATGCTGCTGGAAAACCCGTCCACCTATCTGCAGTTCCAGCGCTCTACTTTGGACGAAACCGACTTTATCAGCGAGATCGTCCGCCGTACCGGTTGCGGCCTGTTGCTTGACGTCAACAACGTCTACGTATCCTGCATCAATCATCAGCGCGACCCGCTGGCCTACATCGACGCCTTGCCATTGCACGCAGTGGGCGAGATACATCTGGCCGGTTTTGCCGAAGACACCGACAACCTGGGCGACCGCCTGCTGATCGATGACCACGGCGCGCCGATTGATAACGCCGTGTGGCAGCTGTACGCACAGGTACTGGCGCGGACCGGAGCGGTGGCGACGCTGATCGAGCGGGATAACCAGGTGCCCGCGTTCAGCGTGCTGCAAGCAGAGGCCCGGCAGGCCCAATGGTATTTGTCGCAGGTGGCCCGATGAGTATTCAGCAAACATTCGCCGAGGCTTTACTGGCCCCGCAAGCAACCTGCCCCGAGGGCGTGTTCAGCAGCAACGGTGCTGAGCCGGCGAGCCGCTTTGCGGTGTATCGAAACAATGTCCATAGCGCGTTGATCAATGCTTTGGCAGCCGCCTACCCGGTGGCGCGGCAACTGGTCGGCGATGAGTTTTTCCGCGCCATGGCCGGCCTGTATGCCCAGGCTCATCCGCCCACCAGCCCGTTGATCAGTGAGTACGGCAGCACGTTCTCTGACTTTATCCAGGCTTTCGAACCGGCCTCGAGCGTGCCCTACCTGGCCGATGTCGCCCGGCTGGAACGCTTGAGGGTCCGCGCTTATCACGCGGCGGATTGCCAGGTTCTGGATCAGCACTGCGTACTTCGGCAACTGCAAGGCTGCGCCCAACTGGGGCAACTGCGTGTACGACTGCATCCGTCACTTGCCACGCTGGAATCTTCCTACGCGGTGGTATCGGTTTGGGCGGCGCATCAGGTCGACGGGGCTATCGCCACTTTGAACCCTTGGTATGCCCAGGGCGCGCTGGTCTTACGCCAAGGGTTAGCGGTCAAGGTGTTCGCCATCGACCGCGGGTCTGTGACCTTTATCAACCGCCTCAACCAAGGCGCCGGACTGGAGATGGCCATAACTGATGCCCTGGAAGCCTCGACCGAATTCGATTTGCACCAATGTCTCACGCTGTTGATCAGCCACGACGCCATCACCCATTTGCATCTGCAACCAGAGGTATTGCCATGAACATTCCCGCTCCCTGCCTGGTAAAGCGAACCGTCGCACTGTTTGAAAAAATCCCCTACAGCCTGATCGCCTTTATCGCACGCTTCTCCATTGCGGCGGTGTTCTGGAAGTCCGGCCAGACCAAGGTCGAAGGCTTCGCCATTGACCTGATCAGCGGTACCTTCCAATGGGGCGAGCCCAAACTTGCCGCCTCGACCCTGTTTTTGTTTCGCAGCGAATACCAATTGCCTCTGCTGTCGCCGCAGGTGGCCGCGCACTTGGCAACCTTTGCCGAGCACTTTTTCCCGGTATTGATCCTGCTGGGGCTCGCCACGCGGTTTTCGGCCCTGGCCTTGATCGGCATGACCCTGACCATCCAGCTGTTCGTCTACCCTGACGCCTATCCCACTCACGGCACCTGGCTTGCGCTGTTATTGCTGTTGCTTGCCAAAGGCCCAGGCTGCCTGTCCATCGACCACCTGATTGCCCGTCGCTATCGCTGAAGCCGATCCAGCGCTTCGCCGCTGCGCTTGAACCAGTCCACCAGGTAGTCGGCCAACACCTGGGTGCGCCGTGGCAAGCCACCCTGATAGGGGTGCACCAGGTACATCGGCATGCTGCGTGTCTGATAGTCGCGCAGCAGCCAGCGCAATCGGCCGTCAGCCAGCTCCCTGGGTAGAACGTAGGACGGCAGGCGGGCAATACCGGCGCCGACCAACGCGGCTTTTTTCAGCAGGTTGTAGTGGTTGGAAGCGAAGGTGCCGCTCACCTTTACCCGCAGCAATTCGTGTTGCTGGTGGTACAACCATTCCTCGCGGCCACTGTAATGGCTGTTGAGCAAACAGCTGTGCGCCGCCAGGTCCGCCGGGGTCTGCGGCTCGCCATGCTGTTCCAGATAAGCCGGGCTGGCGCAGGTCATCTCATGCCAGGCCAGCAAAGGTTTGGCCACCAAGCGTTCATGCTCGATGGCGCCCGAGCGAACGCCCAAGTCAAAGCCGTCGCGCGCCAGGTCCCGGTAGCTGTTGTTAAGCTCCAGCTCGATCTGCACCTGCGGGTATTGCTTGGAAAATTCCAGCAACAAACCATCGAAGAAGGTTTCGCCCAACGACACCGGGACGGTCATACGCACAGGGCCGGCCAAATCATCTTTGAGCCGCGCCAAGGCCTGGCGCGCGCGCTCCACCTGCACCACCAATGCTTGTGCCTGGGGCAGCAACGCCGCGCCGGCAGCAGTAAGGCTCAGCTTGCGCGTGGTGCGGTGCAGCAGGACCACGGCAAACTGCGCCTCCAACTGGCTGATGCGCTTGGACAACTGCCCTTTGCTGCAGCCCAATTGTGCGGCCGCCACGGTGAAACTGCCGGCTTCGATCAGCACGGCGAACGCCGCCAGGTCATCCATTTCGCTCATGGACTGTTTCCATTTAAAAACCAAAGGTTGCCTATTAGCACGTTTATCCGACTAAAAAGCCACACTAGACTGAATGCGAACCCATACCACTGTAGGAGCGAGCTTGCTCGCGAAAAACTCAAGATCGCCGCCGTGTAGTCAGTTTTACCGCGTGATCGTTGACGTTCTTCGCGAGCAAGCTCGCTCCTACAGGGAATCAGCCCCAGAGGAACAGCACGATGAAAATCCTATTGATTGGTGCCAGCGGCACCATCGGTTCAGCGGTCAAGGCAGAGTTGGCCCAGCGCCACGAAGTGATCAGCATCGGCCGCACCAGCGGTGACTTCCAGGTGGATATCAGCGATAGCACCTCGATCCGCACGCTGTTCGAACAGACCGGCAAGTTCGACGCGCTGATCTGCGCGGCAGGCAGCGTCAACTTCGTACCCCTGGGAGACATGAACGACAGCGATTTCGAACTGGGCCTGCGTGACAAACTGATGGGCCAGGTGAACCTGCTGTTGATCGGCCGTGAATACGCCAACGACGGTGCTTCGTTCACGTTCACCAGCGGCATTCTAAACCGTGATCCGATCCGCACCGGCGCTTCGGCGGCCTTGGTCAACGGTGCATTGGACGCCTTCGTCAAAGCGGCGGCCATTGAGTTGCCACGCGGCCTGCGCATCAATACGGTCAGCCCGACGGTGTTGCTGGAAGCCATGGGCAGCTATGCTCCCTATTTCCGTGGCTACAAACCTGCCCCGGCCGCCGATGTAGCGCTGGCTTACGCCAAAAGCGTCGAGGGCCTGCAAACCGGTCAGACCTTTATCGTAGGGTGAGAGTGAGATCCGTAAGAAACGCCTGAAGCTGGCAAGCGGGCTTGTGATGCACGGCCAGCCTGCGTAACGTGGCGGCACTTGCCTGGAGACCCGATAATGCGCGCCGCCCGTACCCTCGCCCTGTTTGCCTTGCTTCCTCTGTTCGCCGCCTGCCAATTGTTCGAAAGCGAGCCGGCCAAGCCATCGACTGTCGGGCTGACCCGTATGCAGGGTGAGTTGACGGCGGTGGATGGCAAACTGCTGTTCCAGCCATGTGGCGACCAGCGTAGCTACGTGGTCAACGATACCGGCGGCACCAGCGTCCTGCAGGAAGCGGCCTCGCTGGCCGGCCAGCAGGGCATGCTGTTTGCCGACCTGCGTGGCAAGTTTTCCGGGGTCGCCAGCGGCACCCAGGGTTCAGTGGACCTGCAACAGCTATATCGCGTAGAACGCTCGACCTCAGCCTGCTCCGACCCGGACTTCAAGCGCATGATCCTGCGGGCCAACGGCCATAAACCCGCCTGGGCGATGAACGTCACGGCCAAGGGCATGGTGCTCGAACGCGAGGGCCAGCCTCCTTTGGCAGTGCCGTACGTCGAGGAGCAACTGGGCGACGGCCGTTTCAACCTGATGACCGAAGCCAATAACCAGCACATCGAACTGTGGGTGGCGCCCCAGCGCTGCGTCGACAGTGTGAGCGGCAGCCTGCAACACATGAGCGCCGAGTTGCGCGTGAACGGCCAGGTGCAGCGTGGTTGCGCGGCGTTCGGCGGCTCGCGGGACGACTGATTAGCCCCTGTGCTGTTTTAACCTGACGGAAAGTTGTCATTGGGGCTTATAATCGCGGGTTTGCAAAACAGCCGGCCTTCTTGCCCGCCGCCTACCGGATCCTGTCATGTTACGAATCACCGAACTCAAGCTGCCCATCGACCATCCCGAAGAAGACCTGCGCACGGCCATCGTGCAGCGCCTGGGCATCGCCAGTGATGACCTGCTCGATTTCACCCTGTTCAAGCGCAGCTACGATGCGCGTAAAAAGACCTCTGAGCTGTGCTTCATCTACACCGTCGACCTGAACGTGAAGGGTGAAGGCGCGCTGCTGCTCAAGTTTGCCGACGACCGCAATGTCAATCCGGCACCGGATGTCAGCTACAAAGTGGTGGGGCAGGCGCCGGAAGGCCTGGCTGAGCGGCCAATCGTGGTGGGTTTCGGTCCTTGCGGGATTTTCGCCGGCCTGCTGCTGGCACAGATGGGTTTCAAGCCGATCATCCTCGAGCGCGGCAAGGAAGTGCGCCAACGCACCAAGGACACCTGGGGCCTGTGGCGCAAAAGCGTGCTCAACCCAGAGTCCAACGTGCAATTTGGTGAAGGCGGCGCCGGTACCTTCTCCGACGGCAAGCTGTACAGCCAGATCAAGGACCCGAAATTCCACGGTCGCAAAGTACTGCACGAGTTCGTCAAGGCCGGTGCGCCGGAAGAAATCCTCTACGTCAGCAAGCCCCACATCGGTACCTTCCGCCTGACCGGCGTGGTAGAAAACATGCGCGAGCAGATCATCGCCCTGGGCGGTGAAGTGCGCTTCGAACAACGGGTCACCGACGTGTTGATCGAAGACGACCAGTTGAACGGCGTGGTCATCGACGGCGGCGAGCAGATCCTTTCCAAACATGTGATTCTTGCCTTGGGCCACAGCGCCCGTGACACCTTCCGCATGCTCCACGACCGTGGCGTGTACATGGAAGCCAAGCCATTCTCGGTGGGTTTCCGTATCGAGCACCCGCAGTCGCTGATCGACGCCGCACGCCTGGGCAAATACGCTGGCCACCCCAAGCTGGGCGCAGCGGACTACAAACTGGTGCACCACGCCAAGAATGGCCGTTCGGTCTACAGCTTCTGCATGTGCCCGGGCGGCACCGTCGTGGCTGCGACTTCAGAACCCCATCGCGTCGTGACCAACGGCATGAGCCAATACTCGCGTAACGAGCGCAATGCCAACTCCGGCATCGTGGTAGGCATTACCCCCGAGGTGGATTACCCAGGCGGCCCGCTGGCCGGTATCGAGCTGCAGGAGCGCCTGGAGTCCCACGCCTACATCCTCGGCGGCAGTAACTATGAGGCCCCCGCACAACTGGTGGGCGACTTCATCGCCGGTAAACCCTCCACCGCGCTGGGCAGTGTGGAGCCGTCCTACAAACCCGGCGTGTCGTTGGGTGACCTGGCCCTGGCCTTGCCGGACTTCGCCATCGAAGCCATCCGCGAAGCCTTGCCGGCGTTCGAGAAGCAGATCAAAGGCTACTCGCTGCACGATGCGGTGCTGACCGGCATCGAGACCCGCACCTCATCACCACTGCGCATTACCCGCAACGAGTCGATGCAGAGCCTGAACGTCAAAGGCTTGTTCCCGGCCGGTGAAGGCGCGGGCTATGCCGGTGGGATTCTGTCGGCGGGTGTCGACGGGATTCGGATCGCCGAGGCGTTGGCGCGGGATATGCTCGGCATCGAGGCCTAAAGCACGCTGACGGGGAGCATAAATCCAGTGTGGGTGCTGGCTTACCAGCTCCCACACTGCTTTGTAGGGTGTCAGATATTGGCGCGCAGGATGTTAGCGGGTAGCGCCTCACCGCGTTCGACACTCTCCGCAACCGCCGCGATCAACCCTTCCAGCTCATAGCCCTGCCCCGCCAGCCACGCTTGATCGTAATAGGTTGTGGCATAGCGCTCACCGCCATCGCACAAGATCGCAACGATCGACCCCGACTCCCCTACCGCTTTCATTTGTTGCGCCGCCATCAGGGCACCGATCAGGTTAGTCCCGCTGGAACCGCCAACCCGTCGCCCCAAACGCTGCGCCAGGTAATGCATGGCCGCCAGGGACAATGCATCCGGCACTTTGACCATGGCGTCAATCACCGCGGGCAGAAACGATGCCTCCACCCGTGGACGACCAATCCCTTCAATCCGCGAGCCACAGTCCAGGCGTAGGCTGGCGTCACCACTCTGGTAGAAATCGAAGAACACCGAGCGTTCGGCATCGGCACACAGCACACGCGTGCAATGTTGGCGATAACGCACATAGCGGCCCAGGGTCGCGGTGGTGCCGCCGGTGCCAGGGCTGGAAATCAACCAACTCGGCTCCGGGTGCTGTTCAAAGCGCATCTGCTGGAAGATCGATTCGGCGATGTTGTTGTTCGCCCGCCAGTCGGTGGCACGTTCGGCGTAGGTGAACTGGTCCATGAAGTGCCCCCCGCTTTCCTGGGCCAGGCGCTCGGATTCGGCGTAGATCTGCGTCGGGTCTTGGACCAGATGGCTTTTGCCGCCGTAGAAGGCAATTTGGGCGATCTTCTCTTGGGACGTGGTAGCGGGCATGACGGCAATAAACGGCAAGCCGAGCAAGCGCGCGAAGTAGGCTTCCGAGATCGCCGTGGAGCCGCTGGACGCTTCAATAACGGGAGCACCCGGCTTGAGCCAGCCATTGCACAGCGCATACAGGAACAGCGAGCGCGCCAGCCGGTGTTTCAGGCTGCCGGTGGGGTGGCTGGACTCATCCTTGAAGTACAACTCGATGCCTGGCAAACCCGGTAATGGCAGCGGGATCAGATGAGTATCGGCGCTCCGCTGGAAGTCCGCCTCAATGATGCGAATGGCTTCGCGGGCCCAGGTACGATGGTCGCTCATGGTGGCTTCTCTAAAGGTTTTCAGCGGTGATTTTAGGATGTTTCCCACACTTCACACAGATACAGTGACGACGCAATTGGACACACAATTGCTAGTCTTTAGCCCACCGATGTCCCGGCCCATCCCTTATAACAAATAAGAATATAACTTTTGTTTTAACAACTAACGGTACGGGTTAGGGTACCCACCTATTGAACCTGGATTGGAGAGCATCCCTTGCCTCTGCGTAGCACTTTCACCCGTTTCTTCCAGCTGGAAGCCGCCAGTGGCCTGTTGTTGATTGCCGCTGCCGCCTTGGCGCTGATCATCAACAACTCACCGTTGTCGCACCTGTACAACGCCTTTCTCGACACACCGGTGGTTGCACAGGTAGGCGCGTTGAAAATCGCCAAGCCGGCGCTGCTTTGGATCAACGATGGCTTGATGGCCCTGTTCTTCCTGTTGATCGGCCTGGAGGTCAAGCGCGAGCTGCTGGATGGCCATCTGTCCAAGCCTTCCCAAGTGGTGTTGCCTGGCGCAGCGGCCATCGGCGGCATGGTGGTGCCGGCGCTGATCTACTGGGCACTGAACAAGGACAACCCGGCCGCCCTCGCTGGCTGGGCGATCCCCATGGCCACCGACATTGCCTTTGCGCTGGGCGTGCTGGCCCTGCTGGGCAAGCGCGTACCGGTGTCGCTGAAACTGTTCCTGATGACCTTGGCAATCATTGATGACCTTGGCGCCATCATCGTCATTGCCTTGTTCTATTCCGCTGACTTGTCCACGGCATCCCTGGCGGGCGCGGGGGCGTGCTTGATTGCGCTGATTGCGATGAACCGCCTGGGCGTGATCAAGCTGGGGCCGTATATGATCATCGGCCTGATCCTGTGGGTGTGCGTGCTCAAGAGCGGTGTGCATGCGACCTTGGCCGGTGTAACCCTGGCGTTCTGCATTCCACTGCGCACCAAGAATGCCGAAACCTCACCGCTGCTGAGCCTGGAACACGCCCTGCACCCCTGGGTGGCCTACGCCATCCTGCCACTGTTCGCATTCGCCAATGCCGGCGTGTCCCTCACCGGTGTCAGCCTGGAGAGCTTCACCCACTCCGTGCCCATGGGCATCGCTGCCGGCCTGTTGATCGGCAAGACCGTCGGTGTGTTCGGCCTCACCTGGCTGGCGATCAAGACCGGCATCGCCTCACTGCCCAGCGGCGCCAATTGGGGCCAGGTAATGGGCGTGGCGATCCTGTGCGGGATCGGCTTCACCATGAGCCTGTTTGTCGGTTCCCTGGCGTTTGTGCCAGGCGCCAGTGAGTTTGCCGGTGAAGATCGCATGGGGATTCTGACCGGGTCGATCCTTGCGGCCTTTATCGGATACGCGGTGACGGCGATGGCAAGTCGCAAGAAAACCGTCGTTGCATGATTGAAGTCAGTCAGTTGTAGGAGCGAGCTTGCTCGCGAAAAACTTACAGGCGCCGCGTTCTTTCATTGAGCACGCGTTATCGTTAACGTTTTTTCGCGAGCAAGCTCGCTCCTACAAACAAAACCCCCAACCGGTCACCCGGTTGGGGGTTTTTCTTCGCCTGAAGCTTAAGGCTTAGCGAGTAACGCGGCTGGTACCGTCGACGGTCATGATGCGTACGCGGTCGCCAATGCGGAAGATTTCATTTTCCTGCACGGCTTGTACGTAGGCACGCATGCTGCCGTCGTCTTCGCGCACGGTAATTTCCACGCCCTGGGTACGGGTCAGGCCTTCTTCAGTGGCCGAGCCCAGCAGGCCGCCCGCAACTGCGCCGATCACAGCAGTGACGATGCTGCCACGGCCACCCCCGATGGCGCTGCCGCCAACGCCGCCGATGACTGCACCCGCTGCGCCGCCGATTGGGGTCTTGGTGCCTTCAATTTTCACTGGGCGCAGGGATTCGATGGTGCCCATGCGAACGGTCTGTACACGACGCGCCTCATCACGAGAGTACGAGTCGCCGGTCAGACTCGAGGCGCAGCCACCCAACAACAACGACAGGGTGGTAAAGCAGGCAACTAGTAAAACGGACTTACGCATAGCATCAACTCCAAAGGACAGGTATTCATTAAACGCTGTGGCTTGGCGCGTGTCACGGCGCACCAGGCAGAAACTTGCTTTCATTCAGCCTGAGTACAGACTGCCAGCACCAGATAACTCGACGAACGGTAACCAAGCCAGGGTACAGAACGATGCCATAACCGGCTTGATCAGTGTAGCCGCACAGTCGAAAGCGCCCGAGGTCTCTTGAACAGAGACTTCGTCGCAACGGGGTTGATTCAGGTGGGATGACGAAAGGTGACGCTCAGGGCGCCAGACGCTCGCGGGACCATAGGCCGTCTTGCAAACGATAGTTGAGGCGATCATGCAGGCGGCTGGCACGGCCTTGCCAGAACTCGATGCGCTCGGGCAGTAAACGGTACCCTCCCCAATGCTCGGGGCAATCGGGCTGGGTATCGCTGAAACGCTCTTCAGTGGCCTTGAGCAACGCCTGCAGCTCCTCGCGATCACGAATGACCTTGCTCTGTGGAGAGGCCCAAGCGCCCAGGCGGCTGCCCAACGGGCGCACCTGATAATAAGCATCCGACTCTTCAGGCGTGACCTTGACCACACGCCCTTCAATGCGCACCTGGCGTTCCAGGGTGGGCCAGAAGAAGGTCATGGCCGCAAACGGCCGCGCCGCGAGTTGCTCACCCTTGGCGCTCTGATAGTTGGTGAAGAAGGTAAAGCCCTGTGCATCCAGGCCCTTGAGCAGCAGGATGCGGCAGTGCGGGCGACCGTCCTGGTCGACCGTCGCCAGCGTCATGGCATTGGCCTCCACTGGCGGCTGTTCGGTTTTCACCGCATCACCAAACCATTGGTGGAACAACGCAAACGGCTCGTCCGGGGCCTGGGCCTCGCTCAAACCGTCCCGTGTGTAGTCACGGCGCATATCGGCCAGTGCCTGGGTCATGCGGCTTTATCCTTGTGGTTCAACAGCTCAGTTTTTCGCCTGGTCGTTCGAAGCAGGTGCCGCCTTGGCTTTTGCAGTAGCCGGCTTCTTGGCAGCCGGCTTGGCCGCAGCCTTTTTAGCCGCTGGCTTGGCCGCCGCTTTCTTGGCCGTGGCCTTTTTGGCAGGCGCTTTTGCCGCCGGTGCTGGCGCAGGCACATTCTGCACCGCGACCATTTCGGCTACGGGCGGCGTCTTGCCCGAGTTGTACTTGCTCAGCAGTGCCAACATCGTTGTACGCTGAGTGAACATGATTTCCATGCGACGGTTCAGCGCACGCCCCTGATTGCTGTCGTTGGCGGCACGCGGCATAAGGTCGCCCATGCCACGCAGCATCAAGCGATCCTGTTTCAGACCACTCAGGCTGAAAATCGAGGCAATGGACTGCGCACGTTCCTTGCTCAACGCCTGGCTGGCGGGAGCGCTGCCAGTGGCATCAACGTGGCCCAGCACCAGTACGGCGGTCTTCGGGTCAGCTTCCACGGCCTTGGCCACCCGCGTGAACGGGCCCAGGGTCACCGGCAGCAACATGGCGGGACGCTTCGGGTTGTAGGAACCGTCTACCGGGGCAATCACCACCAGCGTGCTTTCACGACGTTCCAGTTGCAGGTTGCTATCCTTGATGGCCGCACGCAGGCGTGGTTCGTATTCGTCCAGCCAGGCTTGGGTGACTTTCGGGTCAGGCATCGGCACGTTGCTCACGTCGACCTTGGCCAACGGCTTTGGCTTGCTTTCGAACGGCCACCACCAGCGCGGCTCGCTGTCGGTCTTGGCGACGACAGGCGCCGCGTCCGAGGCCGGCGTTGCGGCCTTGAGGTCGGCTTTCAGGTCAGCCTTGGCGTCGGCGGCTTTTTCTTCGGCGGTTTTGGTGGAGAACGGCCACCAGCTGTAACCCGTGTCAGCTTTGGCGGCCGAGGCTGGTGCGGCAGCAGCGACGACAGGCTCAACAGGCTTGGCACCCGCCGCCGGCTTGGCGTCGGGCTTGGCATCCGGCTTGGCGTCGGTCTGGGCCACTGGATCCTTGGTCGCAGCTTTGTCAGATCCAAATGACCACCAATGCCCACCTTCGGCATCATTTTGTGGAGTTTGTGCACAACCCGTAATAGTGAGGCACAGCGCCAGTGCCAAAGACTTGTTCGATAACATGAGATATCCACAAAATGAGAAAAAACCAGGGGGTCGCGGGACCCGTTAAACAGACGCTAAAAGAACATTCAAGTTACAACATGTCGTTCAGCATCTTTTTTATACTTGCCTTTGTAACAAAAAATTGTGAAACAGCAAGGGGTTTATAGACAACCGGCCAATATTCCGACCAACTTCTGGGCCCGCGGGTCCATAAGTACGTAAGGCCCCAGGGTATTAGTCACAAAACCGAAGGCTACATCATGTTCAGGGTCGGCAAACCCGACTGAGCCCCCTGCCCCGGGATGCCCGAATGCACGTGGCCCAAGGCCGAACGTGGCATTGGGCAACTGCGGTTGATCCAACATGCAGCCCAGGCCGAAGCGGGTTTGGGTCAATAAGGTTTTATCCAGCCCGATACTGTGCTCGCGGGTCAATTGTTCGAGCATGTCGCTTTCCAGCAAACTACCGTCCAACAAACCACTATAAAACCCGGCCAGGCTGCGCGCATTACCGTGGCCATTCGCCGCAGGCTGCTGCATGCGTCGCCATTCGGGCTTATTAGTGCTGGTCAGAATAGACGGTGGGTTGGCAAATGCACGGGTAGTCATCGCCGAAGGCTCACGCATCATTACTTGAAGTAACCGTTGCGCGGCTTCATCACCCATAGTGCCTTTGCTGCGTGCGATATGGGCGACGCGATAAAACTCTTCATCCGCCAGGCCCACATGGAAGTCCAGCCCCAAGGGGCGTGCCACCCGCGCCACGATCGACTCCCCCGGCCCGCGCCCGTCGGCGCGGCGCAACAGTTCGCCAACCAGCCAGCCGTAGGTGATCGCTTCATAGCCATGGCCCTGGCCCGGTGTCCACCACGGGGCCTCGGCCGCCAGGGTATCGACCATCAATTGCCAGTCGTACAGGGCCTCGGTGGGCAGCATTTCGCGGATGGCGGGCAGCCCGGCCTGGTGGCAGAGCAACTGGCGCAGCGTGATCGCGTCCTTGCCAGCAGCGGCAAACTCCGGCCAGTACTCGGCCACTGGCGCATCAAGCTTGAGCTTGCCTTCGGCCACCAGTTGCAGGGCAGTCACTGCCGTGAAGGTCTTGGTGCAGGAGAACAGGTTGACGATGGTATCGCTGTGCCAGGCCTCGGCACCGTCCTTGTCGGCAGTCCCGGCCCATAAGTCGACGACGGTTTGCCCGCCAATCTGGATGCACAGCCCGGCACCACGCTCCTGAGGATCATCGAACAGGGCCGCGAAGGCTTCGCGCACCGCTTCGAACTGCAGCTCGTAATGACCCTGAATCTGCACCTAAGTCCCCTCGGAAAACACCATGAAAAGTGGTCGCCATTCTTTCAGCCATTGTAGGTTTTGTGAACCCGTCAACGATGAATCAATGACCATTTCCAGCGTGCCCACCGGCATGCCCAGCGCCCTGCCCCGCGCCTTTGCCGTCGCGCCCCGGCTTGCCGGCGTCACTTTCACGCATCGCTTGGGTGGCCTTGGCTTTTTGCGCCTCACGGCCCAACTGGTCGAGCGCGGCCAGGTTGCTCTTGCGCACCGTCTCGACAAAGCCCTGGAAGGGTAGATCGGTGATGCCGACCAGGCCGAAATGGCCGTTTTCACCATCCAGCAGACGCCCGGTGACCGGCTGGTCCAGGTACTGGAACCAATGCACCCCGACAATCGACGGCTCGGCCACCGCCTGCTTGAGGAAGGTGGTGTACGCCGCGCCGCGGTCCTCTTCGCGGGCCAGTTGCGTCACGCCGCCCCAGAATGGGCCACGGTCGGCGGAGCCAAAGTTGAATTCGGTGATCAGTACCGGTTTGTCCAGCGCACGCAGGGCGGCGAAGTCATAACCGTCCTGGGGTTTCAAGGTGTACATGTTGAAGCTCAGCACATCGCAATACTGCGCGCACGAAGCGACAGCTTCCGGCGTGCTCACCGCAAAACGACCGCCCAGCAACAGCTGGTTGGGCGCGTGCCATTTGAGCGAGTCGGAAATGGTCTTGAAGTAAGCGTCGGCGAAGGTCTTCTGGAAATACTTGAAGTCGGCTTCGATTTCCGGGTGTTCGGGGCTGGGCATCGGCGGCTCAAAGCCTGGGTCTTCCATCAGCTCCCAACCGGCCAGGTGAATACCCCAGGCTTTGGAAAGGCCCTCTTCATTGCGGTATTTATCGCGCAGTTGCTTGAGGAAGGCGCGCTTGGCCGGCACGTCGGTGGTCATGCGCAGGGTGCCGTAAGCCAGGGCGTAACGGGATTTCGCATCGTCGCCGGGGCCGGCCCAGGCCAATTCGTTGTCGGCAAAGAAGCCGATCAACCACGGATCGTCGCGGTGGTCGCGAGCCGCGATGGCCACGGCGCGTTCCGTGGCCATGGCAAAGCGCGGGTCGAACGGGTCGGGCATACCGCCCCACCAGTCGGTGCCGGTGCTGATGCTGGCATAGTCACCGACAATCGACAGCGGCAAGGTGTACGGCACGCGGTCGGCAGTGGCCAGGTCCGGATCGCTCCAGTTCCCGACGGTGTTGAAGCCCCAGGCTTGCAGGCGATCGAGGGTATGGGTCACCCAGCGTGGCTGGTCCAACGCGTCACCGCCGTAAATGCGCTGCAAGTTGGCCCCATAGAAATCGTACCAACGCCCCGAGCCAAAGCCGCGACCTTCGCCGGCGCCGTTGCCGGTGCGGCTGTCGTCGCTGCCGTAGTACTTATCAAAGGGTTCGCCGGCCTTGGGCAGCGCCGCGAACATCCACTCGCGCCCCGCCACGTAGGTCTGGCTGTTGTCCGGCGCCACGGTGTTCACCCCCAGGGAGTAGAACGGATGCCCGTCCGGCGTCACCAGGTACCAGCGGCCGTCGCGCTTCTGGGTGCGAAAAAAACCGCTGGCGTCGAAGGCCGGGCCCTTTTTCCAGCCACCGTATTGATCCAGGGAGGACTTGTCCCGCTCGGCCAGCCAGGTCTTGAGCTGCTGTTGCTCCTTGGCGGCCGATGCCTTGAGCTGCTCATCGCTGCTGACCTTTTCCGGCCAGCGTGCGCGGTTGGACTGGCCATAGGCGTCCACCAGTTCAGTGTAGGCGGCCTTCAATACCGGCTCGCTGTCCTGCACGCCGAAGCGCTCCAGCAAGATGCTCTGGGCGGCATTAGGCTTGAGCATCGACAGGGTCACCGAGACGACCTGGCTGCGGTCGATTTCCCCGGCGCTGGCGGCCAGCAATACCCGCTGGCCATCCACGGTCATCGGCATCGGCGGGCCGGCCTTCATGCCCTGGCCCAGCGGTGAGTTGGCTTGCAGCGGGACGAGCAGCGTCTGGGCCGGGCCGGCCGGCAGGTCGATGCGGCTGATGAGCGTCTTGCCATCGGCGCTCTGCACCTTGACGTAAAGGGTCAGCGCCCAGTTCATCGCGCTCTGGATACGCAGGCTCATGGCGCTCGATTGCAACCAATCCCACGTCCCCGTCTGCGGGCTGAGCACCAGGCTCGGCTCGGCCGCTGGGTTGAAGGTGATGCGGCGCAGCACCTCGCCTTCGGGCGTTTGTTCGGCGTTGTATTGCGGCAGGCTGGCGTCCTGGGTCGCCACCTTGACCACATCGGCAGGCCGGACGAAGTTGAACAGCGTTTGTTGCCCCTCTGGCGCCGCCATCAACGGCGCAGCGAACAGCAGGGCAAAAAGAGCGGGCAGCGTGCGAATCATACGAACAAGGTTCTCCCAAACGGCCGATGACTGGCCTGATGATAGTGATGAGATAGACCACAGAGTGGGCGAATCCGCCCACGGTGGCTTAAGAAATTTCGCGCCTGAACGGCGGCAACGCATTGAGGATGGCCTTGCCATAGCGCTGGGTGACCAGGCGCCGATCGAGCAAGGTGATGGTGCCGCGGTCTTCTTCGGTACGCAGCAGACGCCCGCAGGCCTGCACCAGCTTCAGTGAAGCATCCGGCACCGAAATTTCCATGAACGGGTTGCCGCCCCGGGCTTCGATCCATTCGGCCAGTGCGGCCTCGACCGGATCATCCGGCACCGAGAATGGGATCTTGGCGATCACCACGTGTTCGCAGTAAGCACCGGGCAAGTCCACGCCTTCGGCAAAGCTGGCCAGGCCGAACAACACGCTGGAATCCCCACCGTCGACCCGCGCCTTGTGCTTGTTCAGGGTTTCCTGCTTGGACAGGTTGCCCTGGATAAACACCTGCTTGCGCCAGTCGCGGTCGAGACCATCGAACACGTCCTGCATCTGTTTGCGCGACGAGAACAGCACCAGGGTGCCCCGGGAGCCTTCCACCAGAGACGGCAGATCGCGAATGATCGCCGCTGTGTGCGCCGCCGCGTCCCGTGGGTCGGCCTTGAGGTCTGGCACCCGCAGCACGCCGGCGTCAGCGTGATGAAACGGGCTGGGCACCACGGCGGTGACGGCCTTTTTCGGCAGGCCGGCGCGCATGCGGAAGCGGTCAAAGGTGCCCAGGGCCGTCAGCGTGGCCGAGGTTACCAGGCAGCCGTAGGCCACGTTCCACAGGTTGCGGCGCAGCATTTCGGCGGCGAGGATCGGACTGGCGTTGACCTCGATATCGAACAACGCACCGCTTTCCGACAACGTCAGCCAACGGGCCATGGGCGGGTTGTCTTCCGGGTCTTCGACGGTGAAGGCGGTCCACAGCTCCCAATTGCCTTGAGAACGAGACAGCAGGCTGCCGAACAAGGGGTACCACTCTTCGGCCTGGTTGCTGGCGATGCCGATATTGACCTCGCCATCCATGCCTTCCTTGAGCAAATCCGTCAGGCGGGTGAACAGGTCGGTGAGGCGCGAAAAGCCTTTCTTCAACTCGATGCCCATTTCGCGCATGTGCTCGGGAATCATCCCGCCGACAAAACGGTGGCGCGGGCGCTCGCGGCCCTCGACGTCTTCACCGGGCTTGAAGTCCGCAACCTGCTCGCAGGCGCTGAACATGAACTGCTGCTGGGTCTTGATCTCGCGCGCCAGCTCCGGCACTTGCTCGATCAACTTGCCCAAGTCGCCGGGCAACGGGTGCTGGGCCAGTAACTTGGTGAGGTTCTTGGCGGTGGTTTCCAGCCAGTCGGCCGTGGAGCGCAAACGGGTGTAATGGGCGAAATGGCCAATGGCCTTGTCTGGCAGGTGGTGGCCTTCGTCGAACACATAGAGGGTGTCGCGTGGGTCGGGCAATACCGCACCGCCACCCAGGGCCAGGTCAGCCAATACCATGTCGTGGTTGGTGACGATGACGTCCACCTTGCCCATACCTTCGCGCGCCTTGTAGAAGGCGCACTGGCCGAAGTTGGGGCAATGGCGGTTGGTGCATTGGCTGTGATCGGTGGTCAGGCGCGCCCAGTCTGAATCTTCCAAGGCGGTGGGCCAGCTGTCGCGGTCGCCGTCCCATTTGTTGCCGGCCAGCTTCTCGATCATGCTGGTAAACAGCTTCTGGCTGGCCTCATCCACCTCGATCTTGAAGCCTTCTTCTTCGAACAAGGAGGCAGTGGCGGTTTGGGCGTGGCCTTCCTGCAGCAATACGTCGAGCTTGGACAGGCACATGTAGCGGCCACGGCCCTTGGCCAGGGCGAAGGTAAAGCTCAAGCCGCTGTTGCGCATCAGGTCGGGCAAATCTTTGTAGACAATCTGCTCTTGCAGCGCGACGGTGGCAGTGGCGATCACCAGGCGCTTGCCAGCGGCCTTGGCCGTGGGGATCGCGGCCAGGCTGTAGGCCACGGTCTTGCCGGTACCGGTACCGGCCTCGACGGCCACTACCGCAGGCTCACCCTCGCGGCGGCCTTCGTCGTCGGTGTCGATATCCCCGAGGACTTTTGCCACTTCGGCGATCATCAGGCGTTGGCCGTAGCGCGGTTTCAAGCTCTTGGCTTCGAGAAAACGCGAATAGGCGCCCTGGATCGTGGTTTTGAGTTCAGTGCTGATCATGGATAGTCGGGCGCAAAAAACGCTGGATAAATTTTCAGTGGTTCGGATCGGCCGCTATCATACCCCGCTAATTAATCCCGCGCAGAACGGAGTACCACAATGACCGCGTTTAGCCTCGCTTATACCCTGCATGTACTGGCCGCCTTGATCTGGGTCGGCGGCATGTTTTTCGCCTGGATGATCCTGCGCCCCGCCGCCATGGCGGCGCTTGAGGGCCCTGCCCGACTCAAGCTATGGGCAAATGTGTTTCAACGTTTTTTCGTATGGGTATGGGTGGCGGTGGTGCTTTTGCCGATCAGCGGCATTGGTTTGCTGCAACTACGTTTCAGTGGTTTCGAAACCGCGCCGCGCTATGTACAGGTGATGATGGGCTTGTACCTGGTGATGACGGCGCTGTTTATCCGTATCCAGGCGTTGAAATTCCCGGAACTGAAGGCAGCGGTGGCAGCTGAGGATTGGCCGGCGGGCGCGGCTGCACTGGGGCAGATTCGAAAGTTGGTGGGGATAAACCTGATTGTCGGGTTGGTGGTGGTGGCGGTGGCTTCGGCTCGGCCGATGTTCTGAGCTGTTGGCTTGCCCTAACGCGTGTAGGAACGAGCTTGCTCGCGAAAAACTCACAGACGCCGCGTTCATTCAGCAAGTACGCGTTATCGTTGACGTTTTTCGCGAGCAAGCTCGCTCCTACAGCCGCTGAATGGTCACGGACCCCGCAGGCCCAGCCGGCCCCGGTTGCCCTTCCAGCCCTGGCCGGCCCTTTTCGCCGCCGTCCGCGCGGTACACCAGGCAACCCTTGGACTGCCCGCCCTTGCCGGGTTTGCCAGCAACCCCCGCCAGGCCACCCGGCCCGCCATCGACCCAGACCTTGATCTGTTCAGCCGGGAACTCCTGCGGCAACTCCAGGCGTACCTGGGCGCCCGCTGCCCCTGGCCGGCCATCGCCGCCATTATCGCCATTGAAACCGCGCCCGGCCGAGCCCCAGGTGCAACCCGGATCCACGCCGTTGGCACCGTCCAGGCCCGCATATCCTTGGGCGCCAGCGCCGCCACGTGCATCCACCGACAGCGCTTCGGCGGTCAGCGAATTAATGCGCAAGGTCAGGTCACGCCCAGCTTTGGCGGGTTTTTCGTGAGTGCCAGGAGCGCCCCGTGAGGTGATCTGGCTACCGTGCTCCAACTGCGCTTCGCGCACTTGCATTTGCAAGGCGGTATTGCCGGGCACAATGGTGATACGTGCGTCGCGCCCCAAGTGCAGCTCATCCACCGTGATCTGGCTGATGGTGGCCGGAATCAGCAAGGTGCCGTAGTCCGCCACGTCCAGGCGCTCGAGTTGCAACACGCTGGTGCTGCTGGGCAAGCGCATCAACGAATTGGTTTCGACACTGACGCTCTGGGCCAGGGCAACGGGGCTGACCAACAGGGCCAACAGAAAAACCTTACGCATCATGGGGCTCCTGAGTGTTTTCAAATTTTTCTTTGAGCGCACAGTAACGACTTCTACAGGCGATTTGCCAGTGAAGGATCAAAAAACTTCAGTTCTGCCTCGGTGGGTATCGACCGTCGCGCTCTAGGCCCGCGCGCCCAGCCGCGCTAGTCTCTACGGTCTTGATGCGAGGATCTGCAATGACCGCTGGAATTTCTGCCCGTACGCCCCAACAAGCCTTGGCGGCCCTGCTGGACCTTCACAGGCCAAAACGCCTGTTATTAGTGGGCGCCAGCCAATTTCCGGCGCTGGATGCCTTCAAAGCTGCGCACCCGGACACCGCAGTGTTCTATGCCGCGCCAGGGCCGTTGTCGGAAGACCTCGCGGTGCAGCGCTTTGACCTCGCGCTGGTGGTCGACTGCCTGGAGCACCTGCCCAAACCCCAAGGCCTGACCTTGCTCGGTGGTATTCGTAACCTCAACGCCAGCCGCATTGCCGTGCTGGCCGACCTGAGTGCCTGCGACTGGAAGGACACCGACTTTTTCTCCCTGGCCCTGCAAGCCGGCGAACGCTTCCAACGCGATGATCAGGTACTCACGCTGTTTACCTATGATCTGCTTGACTATAAACAGGTGCCGGACTGGCTCAACGCCCGCTTCTGGGCCAACCCGGAAAACTTCGGAAAGTATTGGTGGTAACCCGATGAGTACATCCATTTGCCCGTGCGGCAGCGGCAATCTGCTGGATGCCTGCTGCGGCCATTATCACGCCGGTCACCCGGCCCCCTGTGCCAGCGCATTGATGCGCTCGCGCTACAGCGCCTATGTGCTGGGCCTGGTCGATTACCTGATCGCCACTACGCTGCCTGCGCAACAGGCCGGCCTGGACCGCGACGCCATTGCCGCCTGGAGTGCCCAAAGCACCTGGCTGGGCCTGGAGGTTGAAAGCTCCGAGGTGTTCGGCGGCCAGCCGGAACACGCCTTTGTCACCTTTACGGCGCGCTGGCATGACGCTACCGGTGAACATAGTCACCGCGAGCAGTCTTCTTTCGTACAGAATGAAGGGCGCTGGTACTTCATCGACCCTACGGTAGAAGTGAAGGCCGGACGTAACGATGCCTGTTTGTGTGGCAGTGGGCAGAAATTCAAGAAGTGCTGTTCCAGCTACTTCTAATCACTCGACGGGGATAACGCCATGCTTCGGATGTATAGCTTGATGCTGGCGTTGACCCTGGGTCTGACCGGCTGCGCGTCCTGGTTCGAAGACGACGCGCCGCCGCCCCACGTTTCTCTGGTCAAGGTCGAAGTGGTACGGGCCAAGCTGCTGGAGCAGAAATTCAAGCTGTACTTTCGCGTGGACAACCGCGACGACGCCGACCTGACCGTGCGCGGCCTGGTCTACAAGGTCAGCCTGGGCAACCTGGTGTTGACCGAAGGCGAGTCCAACGAGTGGCTGACCGTGCCGCCACGCGGGCATAAATTCTTCAAGGTCTCGGTGCGCACCAACCTCTGGCCACAGGTGCGTGAGGTGGTGCAGATGCTGAAAAATCCCGACCGGCCCGTGCCTTATCGTTTAGAGGGCGAACTGAAAACCGGATTATTCATCGGTAATGACGTGCAGGTGGCACACAATGGCGAGATAATCCCCGGCGATTTTATTCCGGAGCAACATCGATGACACAGCAACCTCATGTCCATGGTCCTGACTGCAACCACGATCACGATCACCATGATCACGACCACGGCCATGTCCACGGCCCGAACTGCGGCCACGCTCATCAAGAGCCGGTGCGCAATGCGTTGAAGGACGTGGGTCGCAACGATCCCTGCCCGTGCGGCAGCGAGAAGAAATTCAAGAAGTGCCACGGCGCTTAAACCGCACTGAAGATCAAAATGCCGGCGGGCCCCCGCCCCAGCCTTGATCCAAGGTTGCATGCGATCAAATGTGGGAGCGGGCTTGCTCGCGAATGCGTTCCGTCAGTTGATACAGACACTGACTGATACACTGCTTTCGCGAGCAAGCCCGCTCCCACACAGGTCTGCGCCTGACTCAAGTTCTAATGCTTAACCCAAAACTCCCGCTTGCGTCGTTTCGCCGCGCTCACTAACGTAGCGCCTTTACTGACGCTACCCCCCGCAGGAGCTTTGCCATGGCCTCGCCAGCCCTCTTACATTTTCTTCCCCGGTTCGGCGTTGCCGCGGCAGTGGTCAGTGCCTTGGGCCTGGCCGGTTGCCAGCTCCAAAACACCCAGGACACCCTGCCGCCCGTTGCTGGCGTGCAGCCAATCAAGGGTCTGGCACAGAATGTGTCGGTGCGCCGCAATGCCCAAGGCATGCCGCTGATCGAAAGCAACACCTTCCACGACGCACTGTTCAGCCTCGGTTACGTGCACGCCAGCGACCGCATCACCCAGATGGTCACCCTGCGCCTGCTGGCCCAGGGCCGTCTGGCGGAAATGTCGGGGCCGCAAGTGCTGGACGTCGACCGCTTCATGCGGGCGGTCAACCTCAAGAAAAGCGCTGGCGAGTTGTACAACGCCTCGTCGCCACGCCTCAAACGCTTCTTTGAAGTGTACGCCCGAGGCGTCAACGCCTACCTGTTCCGCTACCGTGACAAGTTGCCGGCGGACCTGGCCCAAAGCGGCTACAAGCCCGAGTACTGGAAGCCGGAAGATTCGGCGCTGCTGTTCTGCCTGCTCAATTTCAGCCAGTCGAGCAACCTGCAGGAGGAGCTTTCGTCCCTAGTGCTGGCGCAAAAGGTCGGCGTCGACAAACTCGCCTGGCTCACCCCAAGCGCACCGGACGAACCCGTCCCGCTGGCCGAGGCCGACAAGCTCAAGGGCGTCAACCTGAGCCAGATCACCGGCCTCGCCGGGCTGGAAACGGTAGGCCAGCAATTGCGCAGCCTCAACGCCCTGGGCATCACCACCTCAAGCAACTGGGCCATTGGCCCGCAACGCAGCCGCAGCGGCAAAAGCCTGTTGGCAAACGATATCGCCGCGCAGCCACAAGCACCGTCGCCGTGGAACTACGTGCAGATTCGTGCGCCCAAATACCAGGCCGTCGGTGCTTCGATTGCCGGCCTGCCGACCCTGCTGTCGGGTTTCAACGGCAAAGTGGCGTGGAGCATGAGCGCGGTCAAGGGCGACACCCAGGACCTGTTCCTGGAGAAGGTCAAACGCCAGGGCAGCGCGCTGTATTACGAGAACAACGGCAAATGGCTGCCGGCCGGCGTGCGCAACGAAACCTTCTTCATCAAGGGCCAGCGCTCGATTCGCGAAGTGGTGTACGAAACCCGCCACGGCGCCCTGCTCAACAGCAGCCAGGCGCTCACCAGCGGTCTTGGCCTGGCCTTGCAAACCGCCGACTTCAAAGACGACAAGAGCCTGGATGCGTTCTTCGACCTGTCTCGCGCACAAAACGCCGGCAAGGCCTCGGATGCTACCCGCGAGATTCGCGCCATCGCCCTGAACATGATCTTCGCCGACGCCAGCAATATCGGCTGGCAGGTCACCGGCCGCTTCCCCAACCGCCGCGAAGGCGAAGGCCTGTTGCCATCGCCGGGCTGGGACACGCGCTTTGACTGGGACGGCTACGCCGACGCGATGTTGCACCCGTACGACCAGGACCCGGCCCAGGGCTGGATCGGCACCGCCAACCAGCGCACCGCGCCGCGTGGCTACGGCATGCAACTGTCCAACGCCTGGGATGCGCCGGAGCGCAGCGAACGCCTGGCGCAACTGGCCAACGCCGGCAAGCATGACAGCCGCAGCCTGATTGCCATGCAATACGACCAGACCACCCTCTTCGCCGCCAAGCTCAAGGGCATGTTCCAGGCACCCGGCATGGCCCAGCCCCTCAAGCAGGCCATCGATGCATTGCCGGCAGCGGAACGCGCCAAGGCCCGCGAAGCACTGGAGCGCCTGATGGCCTTCGACGGTCGGCTGGCGACCACCTCGGCTGACGCGGCGCTCTATGAACTGTTCCTGCAGGAAAGCGCCCGGCAGATCTTCCTCGACAAACTCGGCCCGGAAAACAGCGCCAGTTGGAAAGCCTTCGTCAGCAACGCGAGCCTGTCCTATTCGGCCATCGCCGACCACCTGCTGGGCCGTGAAGACAGCCCATTCTGGGATGACACGCGTACACCGCACAAAGAAGACAAACCCGCGATCCTGGCCCGCACCCTGGCCGCCGCCATCACTACTGGCGACAGTCAGTTGGGCGCCGACCACAAGGCCTGGCAGTGGGGCAAGCTGCACAGCACCACGTGGAAAAATACCAGCGGCCAGATCATCCGCGGCCCCTTTGCCAGCGGTGGCGACCACAACACCTTGAACCCGGCGCCCTATAGCTGGGGCCAGGATTTCAACGCGACCCAGGTGTCGGCGCTGCGCATGATCATCGACTTCGGCCAGGCGGAACCGATGATGGGCCAGGGCGGCATCGGCCAATCCGGCAACCCGGCCAGCCCGAACTATGCCAACGGCATCGACCCGTCGCTGAAGGCGCAATACCTGAGCTTCCCGATGCAGCCGCAGAACTTTGAAAAGGTGTATGGCAAGGCCAGGTTGACCCTGACGCCTGGTAAGTAAACCGGTTTCCACTGACAAAACCGGATAACCCTGTGTGGCTTGCCTGCGATAGCAGCCGACGGTAACCACGATGCGAAGCGAGCCGCTCTTGATCTTGATCTCAGGCGCCCCGTTAAACCACGCTGGCCGAGCGCAGGCTTGAATTCGTGGGTAACCCGGCAGGACGCCGGGTTAGCCGCCCCGCGCCATGGATGGCGCGTGGCGGCGGCCCACGGATTCAAGCCTGTGTTCGGGCACACCGAGCCTAGGCGAGGTGCCGAGTGGTGGGGCGAGAGCCCTTTTGGTTACTTTTGGGGCTCTTTTCCAAAAGTGACCCGCTGTAAAAGCGGAACCCTAAGTGGCCGTTACCGCAGGAATGGATATGTACTCGGTATAACAGCGTCGCCTGCCAGGCCGCCTTCGCGAGCAAGCCCGCTCCCACAGTGGGATCGTTGGGGTGTCAGGTAGATAGGTGTCGGTTGGGAGGGCGTCATTGCAAGCCAGCCTCCACGGTTTGATCGTGGGGGCATCAATCAGATCAGCGTCAATTTCTGAAGC
>NZ_NKRF01000118.1:0-25876 GCF_003408955.1 Pseudomonas sp. GL93 | reverse complement strand
CGCAGCCTGTGGGAGAAAGCCGGGCACTGGGCCAACTACGCCGACAACATGTTCACTACCCAGTCGGAAAACCGCGACTACGCCATCAAGCCGATGAACTGCCCGTGCCACGTACAGGTCTTCAATCAGGGCCTGAAGAGCTACCGCGAGTTGCCGATGCGCCTGGCCGAATTCGGTGCCTGCCACCGTAACGAGCCATCGGGTGCGCTGCACGGCATCATGCGCGTGCGCGGCTTCACCCAGGACGACGCCCACATCTTCTGCACCGAAGAGCAGATGCAGGCCGAGTCCGCAGCGTTCATCAAGCTGACCATGGACGTTTATCGCGATTTCGGCTTTACCGACGTCGAGATGAAGCTGTCCACTCGTCCGGAAAAACGCGTCGGTTCCGACGAGCTGTGGGATCGCGCCGAAGCGGCACTGGCCGCTGCGCTCGACAGTGCGGGCCTTGCGTACGATCTGCAGCCGGGTGAGGGCGCCTTCTACGGTCCGAAGATCGAGTTCTCGCTCAAAGATTGCCTTGGCCGTGTCTGGCAGTGTGGTACCCTGCAGCTCGATTTTAACCTGCCGATCCGTCTGGGAGCCGAGTACGTCTCCGAAGACAACAGCCGTAAACACCCGGTTATGCTGCACCGGGCGATCCTCGGTTCGTTCGAGCGGTTCGTCGGTATCCTGATCGAGCACTACGAGGGCGCGTTCCCTGCGTGGCTGGCTCCGACCCAGGCAGTGATCATGAATATCACTGATAAACAGGCAGATTTTGCCGCTGAAGTTGAAAAAACTCTCAACGAAAGCGGGTTTCGTGCCAAGTCCGACTTGAGAAATGAAAAGATCGGCTTTAAAATCCGCGAGCATACCTTGCTCAAGGTTCCCTATCTCTTGGTTATCGGAGATCGGGAAGTCGAGATGCAGACTGTCGCTGTGCGTACTCGTGAAGGTGCTGACCTGGGCTCGATGCCCGTCGCCCAGTTCGCTGAGTTCCTCGCGCAAGCGGTTTCCCGGCGTGGTCGCCCAGATTCGGAGTAATTATTATTAAGCGTGAAATGAGACAAGATAAACGAGCTGCACCGAAAGCCCCGATCAACGAGAATATCTCGGCACGCGAGGTTCGGTTAATTGGCGCTGATGGCGAGCAGATTGGCATCGTCTCGATTGATGAAGCGCTTCGTATTGCAGAAGAGTCCAAGCTGGACCTGGTGGAAATCTCCGCCGATGCAATCCCACCTGTTTGTCGGGTGATGGACTACGGCAAATCGATCTTCGAAAAGAAGAAGCAGGTTGCCGCAGCGAAGAAGAACCAGAAGCAGATTCAAGTAAAAGAAATCAAGTTTCGTCCAGGGACGGAGGAAGGGGATTACCAGGTAAAACTGCGCAACCTGGTACGTTTCCTGAGTGATGGGGACAGGGCCAAGGTATCCTTGCGATTCCGCGGCCGTGAGATGGCCCACCAGGAGCTGGGGATGGAACTCCTCAAGCGGGTTGAAGCTGACCTGCTCGAGTACGGTTCGGTCGAACAGCATCCTAAGATGGAAGGACGCCAGCTTATTATGGTCATCGCCCCGAAAAAGAAGAAGTAATCAACAGGGCACGGCAGGCCTTCTGATTATGTTTATCAACTGAATGCGGAGTACCGAACATGCCAAAGATGAAAACTAAAAGTGGTGCTGCTAAGCGGTTTCTGAAAACTGCTAACGGCATCAAGCACAAGCACGCTTTCAAGAGCCACATCCTGACCAAAATGTCGACCAAGCGTAAGCGTCAACTGCGCGGTAGCAGCTTGCTGCATCCGTCTGACGTGGCAAAAGTCGAGCGCATGCTGCGCCTTCGTTAATTTTGGTTCAAGAATAGAGGAAGTAACTCATGGCTCGTGTAAAGCGTGGCGTCATGGCCCGTAAGCGTCACAAAAAAATTCTGAAACTTGCTAAAGGCTACTACGGCGCGCGTTCACGCGTATTCCGTGTTGCCAAGCAAGCGGTAATCAAGGCAGGCCAATACGCCTACCGCGACCGTCGTCAGAAAAAACGTCAGTTCCGCGCTCTGTGGATCGCTCGTATCAATGCTGGTGCACGTGTTAACGGTCTGTCCTACAGCCGTTTCATCGCTGGCCTGAAAAAAGCGTCCATCGAAATCGACCGTAAGGTTCTGGCTGAACTGGCCGTGAACGAAAAAGCGGTGTTTGCTGCGATTGTCGAGAAAGCTAAAGCCTCCTTGGCTTAAGTACCCCCGACAGTCACCCTGGGCTACTCCTGTGGCCCAAGGTGGTAAACGTCATAAATAGGGGAAGAGCCTTCAAGCTCTTCCCCTATTTTGTATCTGGAGTCTGTACATGGAAAACCTGGACGCGCTCGTCGCCCAAGCCCTTGAGGCTGTGCAAAGCGCTGAAGATGTAAATGCCCTGGAGCAAATCCGGGTTCACTACCTTGGCAAGAAAGGTGAATTGACTCAGGTGATGAAGACCCTGGGAAATTTGCCCGCTGAAGAGCGTCCGCAAGTCGGTGCGCTGATCAACGTCGCCAAGGAGCGTGTCACAGAGGTTCTCAATGCGCGCAAGGCGTCGCTCGAGGAGGCCGATCTTGCGGCCAAGCTCGCCGCCGAGTCCATTGACGTGACCTTGCCTGGTCGTGGCCAGGCCTCGGGCGGTCTGCATCCGATCACCCGGACTCTGGAACGTATCGAACAGTTCTTCACCCACATCGGCTACGGCATTGCCGAAGGCCCTGAGGTCGAAGACGACTACCACAACTTCGAGGCGCTCAACATCCCAGGCCATCACCCGGCCCGGTCGATGCACGACACCTTCTATTTCAACGCCAACATGCTGCTGCGCACCCATACCTCGCCGGTACAGGTCCGCACCATGGAAGCGAACAAGCCGCCGATCCGCATTGTCTGCCCAGGCCGTGTGTACCGTAGCGACTCGGATATCACCCATTCGCCGATGTTCCACCAGGTCGAAGGCCTGCTGGTTGATCGCGATATCAATTTCGCCGACCTCAAAGGCACCATCGAAGAATTCCTGCGGGTGTTCTTCGAAAAAGAGTTGGCGGTGCGTTTCCGTCCCTCGTTCTTCCCGTTCACCGAGCCATCGGCTGAAGTCGACATGGAATGCGTGATGTGCAGCGGTAAAGGCTGCCGCGTGTGCAAGCAGACCGGCTGGCTGGAAGTGATGGGCTGCGGCATGGTTCACCCCAACGTGCTGCGCATGTCCGGGATCGACCCGGAAGAGTTCTCGGGCTTTGCCTTCGGCATGGGCGTTGAGCGTCTGGCCATGCTGCGTTACGGCGTGAACGACTTGCGTCTGTTCTTCGACAACGACTTGCGGTTCCTCGCGCAATTTCGCTAGTCGTAACGAATCTTTAGGAGAGCAGGATGAAATTCAGTGAACAATGGCTGCGTGGCTGGGTAAGCCCGCAGGTAGATCGCGACGAGCTGGTTGCTCGTCTGTCGATGGCCGGTCTTGAGGTCGATAGCGTTACGCCGGCCGCCGGTGTTTTCAGCGGCGTGGTGGTGGGCGAGGTGTTGAGCATCGAGCAGCACCCGGATGCCGACAAACTGCGTGTGTGCCAGGTCAGTAATGGCGCGCAAACCTTTCAAGTCGTATGCGGAGCGCCTAACGTGCGCCCGGGCCTGAAGATCCCGTTCGCCATGATCGGTGCCGAGCTGCCGGGCGACTTCAAGATCAAGAAGGCCAAGCTGCGTGGCGTTGAATCCAACGGCATGCTGTGCTCCCAGGCTGAGCTGCAAGTGGGTGAGGGCAATGATGGCTTGATGGAACTGCCGGCCGACGCGCCAGTGGGTCAGGACATCCGTGTTTACCTGGAACTGGAAGACGCCAGCATCGAGGTCGACCTGACCCCCAACCGCGGCGACTGCCTGTCCCTGGCCGGTCTGGCCCGTGAAGTGGGCGCGCTGTACAACGCTCCCGTCACCCGTCCTGCGGTTGCTGTTGTGCCGCCGGTGCATGACGAAGTTCGCTCCATCGAAGTGCTCGCGCCGAACGCCTGCCCACGTTACCTGGGGCGTGTGGTCCGTAACGTCGACCTGTCCAAGCCGACCCCGCTGTGGATGGTCGAGCGCCTGCGTCGCGCCGACGTGCGCAGCATCGACGCCGCCGTCGACATCACCAACTATGTGATGTTGGAGCTGGGTCAGCCGCTGCACGCCTTCGATCTCGCCGAAATCAACGGTGGCATCCGCGTGCGTATGGCCGAAGAAGGCGAAAAGCTGGTGCTGCTCGACGGTCAGGAAGTCAGCCTGCGTGCCGACACCCTGGTCATCGCCGACCACTCTCGCGCCCTGGCAATTGCCGGCGTGATGGGTGGCGAGCACAGCGGTGTATCCGCTACGACGCGTGACGTCTTCCTTGAAAGCGCGTTCTTCGACCAGATCGCCATCGCTGGCAAGGCCCGTTCCTATGGCCTGCACACCGATGCCTCGCACCGCTATGAGCGTGGCGTGGACTGGAATCTCGCCCGTGAAGCCATGGAGCGCGCCACCGGCCTGCTGCTGGAAATCACCGGTGGCGAAGCCGGCCCGATCACCGAAACCGTCAGCGAACAGCATCTGCCGTCGATTGCGCCGATCACCCTGCGTGCCAAAAGCGTTGAGCAAATGCTCGGGCTGGTCATTGAACCGGCTGAAATCGAGCAACTACTGTCCGCCCTCGGCCTGGGTATTTCCTCGAATGGGGAAGGGCAGTGGCAGGTTGCAGTACCTAGCCATCGCTTCGACATCAGCCTGGAAGTCGATCTGATCGAAGAGCTGGCACGTCTGTATGGCTATAACCGCCTGCCGGTTCGCTACCCGCAAGCGCGCCTCGCGCCGCAACCCAAAGCCGAAGCGCGCGCGCACCTGCCTGAACTGCGCCGCCTGCTGGTTGCTCGTGGTTACCAGGAAGCCGTGACGTATAGCTTCATCGATCCAAAACAGTTTGAGCTGTTCAACCCGGGTGTTGAGCCGCTGTTGTTGGCCAACCCGATCTCCAACGACATGGCCGCCATGCGTTCGTCGCTGTGGCCGGGTCTGGTGAAAGCGCTTTCCCACAACCTGAACCGCCAGCAAGACCGTGTGCGCCTGTTCGAAAGCGGCCTGCGTTTCGTCGGCCAACTCGATGGCTTGAAGCAAGAGCCAATGCTGGCGGGCGTCGTCTGCGGCAGCCGTCTGCCGGAAGGCTGGGCGCAAGGCCGTGAGGTCGTGGACTTCTTCGACGTCAAGGCTGACGTGGAAGCGGTGCTGGGCTTTGCCGGTGCGCTGGACGCCTTTACGTTCGTGCCGGGTAGCCACCCAGCCTTGCATCCAGGCCAGACTGCACGTATCGAGCGCGAAGGACGCTTGGTAGGTTTTGTCGGCGCCATTCACCCGGAGCTGTCGAAAACCTTGGGGCTGGACCGTCCAGTCTTCGTGTTTGAGCTAGTCTTGGCTGAAGTTGCGTCGGGCAAAATGCCTAAATTCAGCGAGTTGTCGCGCTTCCCTGAAGTGCGTCGCGACCTGGCCCTGATTGCCGACCGTGAAGTCGCTGCCACTGCAGTTCTGGATGTAATCCGTGAAAATGCAGGGGAATGGCTGACAGACCTCAGGCTATTTGACGTCTATCAGGGTAAAGGCATTGATCCGCATAGAAAAAGCCTCGCAGTTGGCTTGACCTGGCAGCATCCATCGCGCACTCTTAATGACGATGAGGTGAATACCACGACGCAAAATATCCTCACCTCGCTCGAACAAAGGTTGAACGCCACGTTAAGGAAGTGACGTATGGGGGCTTTGACGAAAGCTGAGATGGCGGAACGTCTGTACGAAGAGTTGGGTCTGAACAAGCGCGAGGCCAAGGAATTGGTCGAGCTGTTTTTTGAAGAGATCCGCCACGCTCTGGAAGACAACGAACAGGTCAAATTGTCCGGTTTCGGCAATTTTGACCTGCGAGACAAACGCCAGCGGCCTGGCCGCAATCCAAAAACGGGAGAAGAAATCCCGATCACGGCTCGCCGTGTGGTCACCTTTCGTCCAGGGCAGAAGTTGAAGGCCCGAGTTGAGGCTTATGCTGGAACCAAGTCATAACGACGAACTACCCGTCATCCCAGGCAAGCGCTACTTCACCATCGGTGAAGTCAGCGAGCTGTGTGCGGTAAAACCGCACGTGCTGCGCTATTGGGAGCAGGAGTTTCCTCAACTCAACCCCGTCAAACGCACCGGGAACCGTCGGTATTATCAGCGCCAGGACGTGCTGATGATCCGACAGATCCGCGCGTTGCTGTACGACCAGGGGTTCACCATCAGCGGCGCACGCCAGCGTATGTCCGGTGATGAAGCCAAAGACGACACCACCCAATACAAGCAACTGATCCGCCAGATGATCTCCGAATTGGAAGATGTACTGGTGGTGCTGAAAAAATGATTCAAGCTTTAAAAATACTTCCACATTTCAAAAGCTTGCGGTATATTCCGGTTCGCTTCGTTAAGAAGCGAACCCAGTAACACGCCTAGTCGGGGCGTAGCGCAGTCCGGTAGCGCACTAGCATGGGGTGCTAGGGGTCGAGTGTTCGAATCACTCCGTCCCGACCATATTATTCAATGACTTAGCCCAATCTGAAAAGATTGGGCTTTTTCATGTCTGAAAAATACCCCCTACTAAACCCCCTACCGCGCCGTGGGGCTGTTATGGGCTCGAGAGCCTGTTTCACCTCTGTGATCTGCAGGTGGGGCACAGCGAACATGCAATCGCTACTGCAATGCTGAGGGGCATGATTGCCCAGTGCTGCACGACACTCCCCTGAAATGACTGGCGTGACGTCGATAGGCGTTGTCGCGTGCATGTCGATAAGCCACTAGCACACCTGCCCTAATTGATCGTTGTACGAACCCGGCAGTAGAGTTTGAAGCGCAAGCCAATGTATTAACGATGGGAAGGGGAGTGAAGATGACTATAAAAAAGTACGTCTATATGACGGCTGCAGCCTGCCTGTTAGCGACCTCAAGTGCGCATGCGTCTTTCGCCACCAGTTGCCAGGATTCTCAGCCGTGGTACCACTTCAGCATGATTGAGGCGGCAACCTGTTTGCTCTCTGGTCAATGGTAACCGGGTCGCCCCCGCTGCGGTTCGGCGGGGGAGAGCCCAGTGATCCCGCTCAAGCCGTGCCTTTCGGGCGTTGCCCTCGATTGCGCTGACTTGACTCATCAACATTTGCTTAAAACATCTCCCTGCCTCACCTGGCCTGACGCTGCGAGCGAACCGTTGCGCCTGTGATCACGTCTGTGCGAATAGCCGACGGTTGCCCGGCGTTGTTGCGCGCATAACTGCATAACGTGACCGGCAGCTCTGCTATATCAAGGAATATGCCGTCAATGGCCAAGATGTAGCGATCGTCGTCAATATCTTCGCAGATGGTGCTGATCGCCGAGTTCACGCTGTAGTAATAATGCTGGCTAAAACCGTCCTGCTGGTTTTCCCAGGCGATGTGATAGCGGTGCTTGAGCTGCGGTGCCGGTGCCGGGTTGGTCAGGAATACCGAATGGGTGAACGCATTGCGCAGCAGCGCTTCGGTCAGCGGCTGTTCGGCCGTTTGCACCCCGAGTATGCATAACACATGCGGCCCCAGCACTGGGCCGATGGGTTGGTTGATGTAGGCTTCGTCAGAAGCGGCAGCGACTTGGTAGCCGTGTGTGCGTGCGCAATCGCTGATGTGATTCACGGCTTTGAATCGGTAGAACGGTTCCTGGATCGAGAACCTCAGGTTCCAAGTCGGACGGGTAATTTGGTCGGTGGCGTCACGTTTTAAATGCACATAGGGCTTCAGGTTCCATGGCTCATCCAGCGTGATTTCAACCGCCTTGAGCTGGCAGGTTGGGGTGTCGTTACGGAAAACACCGTCTACAAAGCAGTAGTACAAGTCGTTGACGGGGTAGCTGTAGTTGAATTTGGCGGCTTCGCACGCCGAGTTGTTCTGGCAGCTATTGAGAATGTCTTTCTGAATGGCAGACGCGACCTTGCTGATGATGCTGGTGATTTCATTGGTGTTCCGGTCCAGCATCGGACTGCCGGAGCTGCCTGGGCGCAGACCGTTGCAGCGGTTGCGCAAGGCGCTGGGGAACACGCCGGGATGTTCGGCAAAACTGTTGAGGGTCGATTCCACGCAGGCGCTCATGCGTAGGCCCTTTTTCAGAAAGCCAGTCGGCGCTCCCACGTTGATCACCTCTCGATCCGATGTCTGACGCTGGGAGGCCAGCTTGAGTGGCATGATCGCCTTGGCCACCAGCACCGCCAGTGACGTATCCGGTTCGAGCACGGCCAGGTCAGTGCCCGCCATGCTGCTCCAATGGGCCGTCTTGACGGCGTAGGCGATACGCCCTTCGGGTGTGTCATGAAAGTAATTGAAGGTCACGTCGGCGGTGAGCGCCTGGTGGACGCGCGCTGTACCGTAGCTGTAGAACACACAATGCCCGGCGGTCAGCACATAAGCCGGCCCGATGGCCTTACCTTGGCGATTGCGCGTGTCGAGCAGAACGGCATTGCAGGTCTGGCCTAAGGCGTTTTCCAGTGAACCGATGCCGGTCCATTGCGGATAACGGTGGTTTTTATTTTCAAGGGCCACAGACGGTGACTGCTCGGTAAGGCCCTCGGCCAGATCCCTGGCATGGCTGGGCCAGACAGTGCTGAGCAACAGGAAATAAAGGAAGATGCAGGCGGTGTGAGGAAGTGCCATAAGGGGCCTCGACAAGGAAGTCATTGATTGGCTGAAACTACTCAATCAGGCCAAGGCGGATGACATACAGGGCTACTGCGTGAGCCCTTGGCGGGATCCTCAGTCGCCGTTATGGCTGCTGGTGCTGGCGTCCTTACGCCAAACACCGTCTCGGGATTTTCCGTTCGTCCAAAGTTCGGCACTCCCTGTTACACGCCTGCTCCAATGGTTAAGTGCGTATTTGTCGCGCTTTAGAGCGGAGAGACAGCATGGAAATCAACGAGAACGCCCCAGGCAATATTTCACAGCGGGCAGTAACGCGTGGAACGGACAATGAGGCCGGTCATGATCCAAAGCGCGATGAGGATCATATCCCGCTGCCACCGGACGACGAGGCGCCCCTCGAGGAAGATATGTCGGACGTGGACGCTGCCGATTCAGTAGCCAGTGAGCATCCTGACAACTGAGCATCAATGGACCCGGCCAAGCGCCGGGTTTTCATTTAAATGTCAGCGCAAGATAATTACGTTATTGTCGGCGTGATGCCCTTTTCCGAAAGGCCGAGAAGTTAAAGCAACCCAACTGCGGAGACGGATATGCGTGCCGAAGATGTTCTTGCCGACGACACAAACGAAGCAACATTTGAGGGAGTGACCGTACGTAAAGGGACGGTGGGTGCCTTTTTGGCAAACGTACGAGTTTGGAGTAACCCAGGCGCGAGCATGGATGATCAACTGCTAGCTGAGCGAGAAATTATTCAATCTCTGCCCACTCTTAAGGCGATCGGGCTCCTCGACGTGTTTGAGCCTAAGGATTCCCGATTGCGTGAGTTGATCGCCAAGGCGGGCGCGCTAGGGTGAGGGTATCCAGAGGGTATCCAGAGGGGGGCCACGCTGAGCAGCAAGAGGCCGGCTTTGCCTTGATGCGCCACGGTTGTTGCTGATTATGGCTTTCACAACGTCCGCCTGTATGGGGGCCAGGCGTCGAGTGTTCGAATCCCTGCGTCCCACTCTATTTCTGATCAAGCCCAACCTGAATAGGTTGGGCTTTTTCATGCCGGGAATAAATGTCTTCCCGCGTGAACAATCTTCACCGCGAATCACACCTGCTCATTAGTTACACGCTAAGGAAATTTCCCACATCCAATGCCCGTACCCTGTTGTTAGGCTCCAACTCTTTGACCTGACTTCAAGGAGTTTCCTGATGATAAAACGTCTCGCCGCCGAGTTCTTCGGCACGTTCTGGCTGGTACTGGGCGGTTGCGGCAGTGCCGTGTTGGCGGCCGCATTCCCTGAGTTGGGCATTGGTTTTGCCGGTGTGGCATTGGCATTTGGCTTGACGGTATTAACCATGGCCTACGCGGTCGGGCATATTTCCGGTGGGCATTTCAATCCGGCGGTTACCTTGGGTTTGCTCGCCGCTGGGCGTATTGACGGCAAGGATGTGGTGCCCTACATCCTCACTCAGGTTCTGGGCGCGATTGCGGCGGCCGGCGTGCTGTACCTGATCGCCAGCGGCAAGGCCGGGTTCGATGTGACTGCGGGGTTTGCCACCAATGGTTATGGCGAGCATTCACCCGGGGGCTTCTCGCTGCTTTCGGTAGTGGTCACCGAGTTTGTACTCACGGCGTTTTTCCTGTTGATCATCCTGGGCGTCACCGACAAAAAGGCGTCGGCCGGTTTTGCGCCGCTGGCCATCGGTTTTGCCCTGGTCTTGATTCACCTGATCAGTATTCCCTTGAGCAATACATCGGTTAACCCGGCGCGCAGTACTGGTGTGGCGTTGTTCCAGGGCGATTGGGCGATGGCTCAGTTGTGGGTGTTCTGGGTGGTGCCTTTGCTGGGTGGGCTGTTTGGCGGCCTCGTGCACCGTTTGGTGTTGGCGACGAAACCGTAGACAGTTTCACACTTCAGATCTCAACGGGCTTCGGGTCGCCATATCACCTTGCGCACCTCAATGGCCTTGGGCAGCAAGCGGTTCTGATAAAACAGATCCGCCGTGGCCTGTTGTGCGCCAATGATGCTGTCGTCAATCGGCAGCACTGGGCTATCGTTGCGTACCAGCAACGTTTCGGCGCTGGGCTTGGGCGGTTCGGCGCCGACGTTCAGCGCTTCAAGCATCTGCGGGCCGGCGGGGAATTCAATCCATTTCACCTCGGTTTGTGGGAAGCGTTTTTCCAGCAGGCCATGCTCCTTGGCGAGCACCAGGGCGATGGAGCCTTTCTGGTAGTCGATGCGCAAGGTTGATGGATTGGCCGCCCAGGCGGTCTGGGTCAGCAGCAGGGTGGGGATTTTCAGGCTCGGGTCTCCTTGAAGCGGTTGGCCGGGCGCGCCAGGCCGAGGTTTTCTCGCAGTGTAGTGCCGGTGTATTCGCGCCGAAACAAGCCACGCCGCTGTAACTCGGGAACGACCAGGCGAGCAAAGTCCTCCAGCCCGCCCGGCAGGTGTGGCACCAGAATATTGAAGCCATCCGCCGCGCCTTCTTCGAACCAGCGCTGCAGCTCATCGGCGATCTGCACAGGCGTGCCGATCAGGCTGTAATGACCGCGTCCACCGGCAATGCGTCGGCCCAGTTGCGCCAGTGTCAGCTGTTCGCGCTGGGCCAGTTCGCTCAGCAGTTGCTGGCGGCTGCGTTGACCGCTGTCGGTCAAGGGTAGCTCGGGCAGCGGCCCATCCAGCGGGTAGCCGGACAGGTCGAAATTACCCAACATGCGCCCCAGCAACGCCACGCCTACCTCGGGTTCGACCAATGCTTGGAATCTTTCAAATTTCGCCTGGGCGCAGGCGTCGGTTTCCCCGACCACCACGAACACGCCCGGCATGATTTTCAGCGAATCGGCCTCGCGCCCGTATTGGCCCAGGCGCCCCTTGAGGTCGCGGTAAAACGCTTGGGCGTCGGCCAGCGAAGTCTGCGCGGTAAACACCACCTCGGCAGTCTGTGCCGCCAGTTCCCGCCCGGTGTGCGAAGAACCGGCCTGGACGATCACCGGCTGGCCCTGGGGCGAGCGCGCCACGTTCAGGGGGCCTTTGACCTGGAAATGCTCGCCCACGTGATCCAGTACATGGCGTTTATGCGGGTCGTAATAGCGGCCGCTGGCTTTGTCGCGCACGAAAGCATCGTCGTCCCAGCTGTCCCATAAACCCGTCACCACCTGGTGAAACTCCCGCGCGCGGCTGTAGCGTTCGGCATGACCCAGGTGTGCGTCGCGGCCGAAATTCAGCGCCTCGGCGGCGTTATCCGAGGTCACCAAGTTCCAGCCTGCGCGACCGCCTGAGAGGTGATCCAGCGAGGCGAACTTGCGCGCCACGTGGTACGGCTCGTTATAGCTGGTGGTAGCGGTGGCGATCAGTCCGATATGCTCGGTCACGGCGCTGAGGGCCGAGAGCAGGGTGAGCGGCTCGAAATGATCCGAACGCGCCATCTGGCTGGCGACCTCACCGGTGCCCGCGGCGATGCTGTCGGCCACGAACAGTGCGTCGAATTTCGCCGCTTCCGCCACCCGTGCCAAATGTTTGTAGTGGGCGAAATCCAGGCCAGCGTTCGCCGGTACATCGGGGTGGCGCCAGGCGGCCACGTGGTGCCCCGTAGCCATCAGGAAGGCGCCGAGTTTGAGTTGACGGCTCATGCTAGAAATCCTTGCGCAGTTGCACGCCGAAGTAACGCTCATCGTCACGAGGCACGGCGCGGTAGATGTAGTTGCCGCCGCTGGCCAGCAGCGGTGAGTAGGATTTGTCGGCGAGGTTCTTCGCCAACAGCGCCACGCGCCAGCCATTGGTGTAGTCGGCCAGGGCCACGCTGGCGTTCCAGATGCCGTAGGCGCCTTGCTTGGTGTCCAGGTTCTGGCTGATGTCGTACTGCACTTCGCTCTGCCAGCTGTAGTCAGTGCCCAGTTCGATATCCAGGCCGTTATCCAGAGGGATGCTGTAGTCGGCGCGCACGTAGCTTTTCCAGTCCGGGCTGAAGGGCAGTGGTTTGCCATTGACGTTGCAGGTTGCTGCTGCGCCTGGCGGGCACGCGAACTGATCGATGCGCGCTCGGGTATAGGCCAGGGCACCGGAGAGCTTGAGTTGCTGGGTGGCTTGCAGGGCGTAATCGAGCTCGACGCCTTCGGTGCTGACGCTGCCGGCGTTGATCAGGCGCGTCACGACTTGGCCGGCGACGGTGTCGAAAAAGTTGGCCTGGTAGTTGTCGTAGTCACTGTGGAACACCGCCAGGTTGGTGGTCAGGCGGTTGTTCCAGGCAGTGGCCTTGATTCCGGCTTCCCAGGTATTGGAGGTCTCTGGCTTGAGCGCGTCGGTGTCGCGCGGCTGCATGTTGAAGAACACGTTATAGGCCGGGCCTTTGTAGCCACGCGAGTAGGTGAGGTAGCTGGTGATGTTGTCGCTGATGTCGTACTGCACACCCAGCCGACCGGACCAACCATCCTCGTCTACCGAACCTGAACTCGACGTCGCCGGTTGAATGCCGCTGACGGTAGTGGCAGAGGTGGACACGCGGCGATGGTCATACTTCAAGTCGTCATGGGTGTAACGCAACCCGGCGATGCCACGAAAACGCGAGGTGAAGTTGAGCGTGGTCTCGCCGAACGCCGCGTAGCTGTCGCTGGTGGTGCTGTAGTCGGCAATGCCTCGATCGACCCGCGTCGTGGTGGTGAGGGTACGCTGATAGGTTTCCTCATCCTTGCCGTGCATGTAGAACAGGCCACCGACGTACTCAAGGAACTCACCTTTTGGCGAGGCCAGGCGCAGCTCCTGGGAGTACTGGTCGAACGCCAGGTCGCCTTTGTCGGCGGTGCCGGGGAACACGGCGGTGACCGTGCCTAGGCGGTCGCCATCCTGATATTGAGTGTTGTCCCAACCGCGCCAGGCGGTGATCGAGGTGAGGGTGTAGTCGCCGAGGTTCCAGTCCAACTGCGCCGATAAACCCTTGTTGGTGTCTTCCACATGGCTGCGGGTATCTGTGTTGATATCGCGGTTGTCACTTGAGGCGCGCACCGGTCTCAAGGCATTGCTGAACGCCGGGCTCAGGGATTTGCTGACCACGCCATTGGGCGCGTCATCGTGGGATTGCATGTAGTCGGCGATCAGGGTCAGTTTCACGTCATTGTTGGGCGTGAATTCCAGCTTGCCGCGAATACCCTTGTGGTTGTAACCGTTGACCTCCTGGCCGTTGTGGCGGTTGTCGACGTTACCGTCGTAGCTGCCGAACAAAGGGCTGATCGAGCCCTTGAGCACCTCCGGCACCAGGCTGCCGCCGATGCCAAAGCGCGTGCGGCTTTCATTGCCGCTGTAGAACGACTGGTCGATAAAACCGTGGGTTTGGGCAGTCGGCGCCTTACTGGTGATATTCAGCACACCGGCCGACGCGTTCTTGCCAAACAGCGTGCCTTGCGGGCCACGCAGCACCTCGATGCGCTCCAAGTCCAACAGGTCGAGCGTGGCCTGGCCGGGGCGCGCATAGACCACCCCATCGATCACCGTAGCCACCGTTGGCTCAACGCCCGGCGAGGTTGAAATGGTGCCCACGCCGCGCACGAACAATGACGTGTCCTTGTTCGAAGCGCCGGTGCGAAAGTTCAGCGACGGTACTTGCTGCGCGATGCTCGCCACCCCGTTGCGATTGTCACGCTCCAGTTGCTCTCCATCGAGCACCGAGACGGCCACCGGGACTTTTTGCAGCGATTCTTCGCGGCGGGTGGCGGTGACTGTCACGGATTGGAGCGTGGGTTCCTGCTCGTCAGCCGCAACAGCGCCGCAGACGGGCAAGGCGCAGAGGCCTGCCAGAAGCCACAAATGGGTGTGCCGTGGAACGTTATGCATGCTGTGCCCGCTCGAAAAAATACCCTGGTCCGCTGCGGTTCTGCGACCGTCAGCGCCTGTGAAAATGTCTTGGGCATTCGCTCGAGCGAGTAGCAGACAATGCGCTGTGTTAGCGCTAACATCGGCATTATTGAAGGCGTCGGTTTAGAGCGTCAAATACTAAAAAATTAGTTTTATATTCCTTTTTGAGGTTTTGCCGTGGACGAACACAAACCGCGTAAGCGCCGGGGCGCCGGCCGCGTCACCCTGAGCACTGTGGCGCGCCAAGCCGGGGTGTCGGCCATTACGGTGTCGCGTTACTTCAACCAACCTGAACAGGTTTCACCCGAGCGCCGTGAACGTATCGCCCAGGTGGTCGCGCAGTTGGGGTATGTGCCGAACCTGGTGGCCGGCGGGTTGGCCTCCGCACGCGGCAAAATCGTTGCGATGGTGACTCCGAATATGTCGGGGCCGATTTTTGCCAATACGCTGCAGGGCTTCAGCGACACCCTCAGCCGTCACGGCTACCAGCTGTTGCTGGCCTCCAGCTATTTCAGCATCGAGCAGGAGGAAAGCGCGGTGCGTGCCTTTCTCGGCTGGTCGCCGGCAGCGCTGGTGCTGACCAGCCGCTTTCACAGCCCTGGCACCGAGAAGATGATCGCCGAGGCAGATATACCGATCGTCGAAACCTGGGACTACGTGCCTGAACGCGCGCCGTTGCAAGTAGGTTTTTCTCATTATGAAGTGGGCGTCACCGCCGCGCGCTACTTGCATGGCAAGGGCTATCGGCGCATCGCCTTCGTACAAAACAGTGCAGTGGGCGACTTCAGCGCATTGGAGCGGCGCGATGGGTTTACCGCGACCCTCTGCGAGTTGGGTGTGCAGCCCTGGGTCTTTGTGCCGGACGCCGACCGCGCGCCCTTCGAAGCGGGCAAGCAGGCCATGGACGCGCTGATGGGGCAGGCGATCACGCCCGACGCAATTTTCTTCGCCAATGACAACCTCGCCGCCGGCGGTTTGCTGGCCGGTCAACGCGCCGGGCTGAACATCCCCCAGGACTGCGCCGTATTGGGTTTTGGCGACTACCCGTTTGCCCACATGTTGCTGCCCAGCCTCAGCACCCTCCAGCCACCCGCGTTGGAGATCGGTGTACTCGCTGCCACACGCGTTCTGCAAAGTCTGGGCGTATTAGCCACCGATGAGGAAGTTAAGCGCTTGAATCTTTTGCACTGTCAGTTAATTGAACGAGAGAGCACCTGAACAACCTTCAATATGGCTAATTGCAACTAGTGGCTATTGGCTGCTAACGCTCTAAATCAGTGCATTTGGCAATGTTTTGTATTTAATTACCCCATCATCCGGAACTAGGGCTATAACTTCCAGTCGATACACCCGGCTAACGCCTGCCTGGGCTATGGCGAACTAATGGCATTGTTCGGTAGTTCTAAATAGCCATACTTTTCGCAACGTTAGATATTCCTCAATGATGCCGTCAGCGCCCATCGATGCTTGCAAGATGCAGATCCCGCACACCGACCAGGTGTGCGCGTGGCTGATGCAAAACGCCGGGCTCAAAACCGCCGATCTGGAACGCGCCCAGCGTTTATCCACTGAGCCTGGTGACCTGCTCGGTTTACTCACGCGCCTGGGCCTGGTGTCCGAAGTCGAACTGGCCCGCGCCTGGGCGGATTTGCTGAATGCGCCACTGCTGCTGGCCGACGCGGCGCCGCCGTTGCTCGACCCGCTTCCGGTGCTCACCGAGCGCTTTATGCGTCATTACCAGGTCGTGCCGATGGGTTGGCATCAGGGCGGGTTGCGCGTAATGGCCGCCAACCCGGCGCAGTGGTATCCGTTCCAGGCCCTGGCGTATGCCTGCGAGGTGCCGGTCTGGCTGGCCATCGGTTCGCGTCATGAAGTCGACACGCTGATCGAGCGCTATTACGGCCAGGGCCGTTCCGCCATGGGCAGCCTGATCGAAAACCTCGATGAGCAGGGCGGCGCCCTTGAAGACATCGAACACCTCAAGGACATGGCTTCCGAAGCGCCGGTGATTCGCCTGGTCAACCTGATCTTGCAACGCGCCGTGGAACAACGGGCGTCGGATATCCATATCGAACCCTTCGAAAACCAACTCAAGGTGCGCTACCGCATCGACGGCGTGCTGCACGACGCCGAAGCACCGCCTGCCAGTTCGTCGGCGGCGGTGATCTCGCGGGTGAAGATCATGGCGCGCCTGGACATTGCCGAACGGCGCCTGCCTCAGGACGGGCGCATCATGCTGCGCATCCAGGGCAAAGCGTTGGACCTGCGGGTGTCCACGGTACCCACCAGCTTTGGCGAGTCAGTGGTGATGCGCCTGTTAGACCGGCAAACCGTGCAGTTTGATTTCCCCAGCCTGGGCTTTGATGGCCCGCGCCTGGCGGCCTTCCAGGATTTATTGACGCGGCCCCACGGCATCCTGTTGGTCACCGGGCCCACGGGCTCGGGCAAAACCACCACGCTCTATACCGCGTTGTCGCAGCTCAACACCGCAGAACGCAAGATCATCACCGTGGAAGACCCGGTGGAATACCAGCTTGAAGGGATTAACCAGATCCAGGTCAAGCCGGCCATCGGCCTGGACTTTGCCGGAGCGCTGCGCGCCATCGTGCGCCAGGACCCGGACGTGATCATGATCGGCGAAATCCGCGACCTGGAAACCTGCCGCATTGCCGTCCAATCCTCACTCACTGGCCATCTGGTCCTCTCGACCCTGCACACCAACAGCGCCGCTGCGAGCATCACGCGCTTGCTGGACATGGGCGTGGAGAGCTACCTGATTGCCTCCACGGTCAGCGGTATTCTCGCCCAGCGCCTGGTGCGGCGCCTGGACCCGGCCACGCGAGTAGCCTTCCAGGCCCCAGCGGAATTGATCACGGAACACGGCCTGGATCGCCTGACCGAGCAGCGTCCAATCCTGCTTTACCGCGGCGATTATCACGGCCGCAGCGCCCTCACTGAATTGTTGGTGATGAACGATGAGTTGCGTGGCTTGCTGATGAGCCACGCCGACGCCGCCAGCCTCGAACACGCCGCCCGCCGCGCCGGTTTGCGCACCTTGTATGAAGACGGTTTGCGCCAGGCCCTGGCCGGTGTCACCTCCCTGGAAGAAGTACTGCGCGTCACCCGTGGAGATGACGTGTGAGCCTGTTCAAGTTCCGCGCCCTGGACAGCCAGGGCGTGGCCCAGAGCGGTACGTTGCAGGCCATTGACCAGGCGGCCGCTGTCGCCGTCTTGCATCAGCGCGGGTGGTTGCTGCTGCACATCGAAACGGCCAGCGGCCCCTTGTTGCGCCAGGCACGCGGGCAGTTGAAGGGCGTAGCGCTGGTGAGTTTCACCCAGCAATTGGCCACGCTACTGGGCGCCGGCCAGCCCCTCGAACGCGCTTTAAACCTGTTGCTCAAGCAAGCCCGTCATCTTCAGGTGCGGGCCTTGATCGAGCGCATTCGCGATCAGGTCAAGGCCGGCAAACCGCTCTCGGCTGCGCTGGAGGAGGAGGGCGGCACGTTTTCCCCGCTGTACCTGAGCATGGTGCGCGCCGGTGAAGCCGGCGGGGCGCTGGAAGGCACCCTGCGCCAGCTCAGCGACTATCTGGAACGCAGCCAGTTGCTGCGCGGCGAGGTGATCAATGCGCTGATCTACCCGGCGTTCCTGGTGGTGGGTGTACTGGGTTCCCTGGCGCTGTTGCTGGCCTATGTAGTGCCGCAATTCGTGCCGATTTTTCAGGACCTGGGTGTACCGATTCCACTGATTACCCAGGTGATCCTGGGGCTTGGCGAGTTCCTCGGCGCTTATGGCCTGGTGCTGCTGGCCGGGTTGGTGATTAGTGGATGGATCCTGGCAGCGCGCGTGCGCGACCCCCTCCGCCGTGAGCGTTACGACCGTCACCTGCTGGGCATCCGCGTGATCGGCCCGCTGTTGCAACGGGTGCAAGCCGCCCGCCTGGCCCGCACCCTCGGTACGTTGCTCAGCAATGGCGTGGCGCTGTTGCCCGCGTTGGTGATCGCCAGGCAGGTCTGCAGCAACCGTGCGCTCCAGGCGCAAGTGGCGCTGGCCGCGCAACGGGTCAAGGGCGGCGGCACCCTGGCCGATGCGTTCGGCCGCCAGCCGCTGCTACCCGAGCTGGCGCTGCACATGATTGAAGTCGGTGAACAGGCCGGCGAACTGGACAGCATGCTGCTCAAGGTCGCCGACATCTTCGACGTCGAGGCCAAGCGCGCTATCGAACGCTTGCTCGCGGCAATGGTGCCGACCCTGACCGTGGTCATGGCGGTGCTGGTGGCGGTGATCATGCTCGCGATCATGCTGCCGCTGATGAGCCTCACCAGCCATATATGAATTTTCAAGGAGCAGAACCGATGAAAACCCGACACCGCCAAGGCGGCTTCACCCTTTTGGAAATGCTGGCGGTGATCGTGCTGCTGGGCATAGTCGCGACCATTGTGGTGCGCCAGGTCGGAGGCAATGTGGACAAGGGCAAGTACGGCGCGGGCAAGGCGCAACTGGCCAGTTTGAGCATGAAGATCGACAGCTACGCTCTGGACGTGGGGGCGCCGCCCAACAACCTGCAACAGCTGCTCGACAAGCCGGCCAGTGCTTCCAACTGGGCCGGCCCCTACGCCAAGCCTTCGGAGCTGAAAGACCCGTTCGGCCACGGGTTCGGCTATCGCTTCCCCGGTGAGCATGGCGCCTTCGACCTGATCTTCTACGGCCAGGACGGCCAACCCGGCGGCGAGGGCTACAGTGCCGACCTGGGCAACTGGGAATAACCCGCCCGTGGCCCAGCGAGGCTTTACCCTGCTGGAGATGATGGTGGTCATTCTATTGATCGGCATTGCAGCGGGGTTGTTGGGGCTGGGTGTACGGCAAGGGCTACAGGTGGCGAAGGAGCGTCGGGTGGTCGCGCAGATGGTCGAGGCGCTGCGCGCCACGCGGGTGAGCGCGATCATCAGCGGCCAGGCGACGCACACTCGGTTTGACCTCCAGGGCCGCACGTTCCAGGCTCCAGGGCGCGCGTCACAGCAGTGGCCGGCGCAGGTGCAGGTGACCTTGCACGGTGCCGAACAGGCTGGGTCCGCCGTGGTGTTCTATCCCGACGGCAGTTCTACCGGCGGTAACCTGCTGCTGGCCAACGGCAGCCGGCGTTGGCGCATCGACATTGGCTGGCTTACCGGCAGTGTGCAGTCCAAGGCGCTGCCATGAAGCACCAGGCCGGTTTCACCTTGCTGGAAATGCTCGCCGCCCTGACGTTGATGGCGGTGTGCAGCAGCGTGTTGCTGGTTGCCTTCGGCCAGAGCGCGCGCGCCTTGTCCCAGGTGGCCCACAGCGACCGCCTCAGCCATGCCGCGCTTACGCTGCTGGACCAGGAAGCCGCCGGCCCGCTGACGGAGGGAACCCGCCAAGGCGAACTCGAGGGTATCCATTGGCAACTGACCAGTACCCGCCAACAGCCGCACCTGTTTCGTCTCGACCTGAACGTGCGTGAAGGCGCGCATCAGGCGCACTTCAGCACCTTGAAGGTGCGCCTGTGAAGCGCCCTGAGCAGGGCTTCACGTTGCTGGAAGTACTCGTGGTGCTCAGCTTGCTGTCGGTGTTGTTGCTGCTGGTGAGCGCAGCGTTGCTGGGGGCCAATCGGGCGGTGGCCAAGGCCCAGGCCTACACCGTCAGCCTGGATGAAATGCGCGCCGCCCAACAGTTTTTGCGCACCTCGATCAGCGAGGCGCTGCCGCTAAAGCTCACTGACGATGACAGCCAGGCCGAAGGTTTTTTTATCGGCACGCCTGAGCGTCTGCAGTTTGTGGCGACCTTGCCCGGTGTATTGGGCGGGGGTATCCAGCGCTTTACCCTGCAACGGGTCGGGCAGGATCTGCAGGTGGCTTTTTCACAGAGGGCCGCTCACGCCAACCCGCAGCGCGATGAGCCGCAGGTGCTTTTGCATAACGTCGAGGCGTTGCAGTTCAGTTATCGCGGTGTCTCGCCACTGGGCCAGCCCACCGACTGGTTGAGCGCATGGCCCTGGCCCCGGCGCCTGCCCACAGCGGTGCGTATCGACGCCTACGTCAACGGGCCGGTGCCGTGGGTCACCCAGGTGGTTGCGCTGCGCCTGAACCTGTCCAGCGCGAGCAGCGAAGAATGAAGCGCCAACGTGGTGCGGCCCTGTTGCTGGTGCTGTGGGTGCTGGCCCTGCTCAGCGTATTGCTGGGTGGCCTGGCCGGGTGGGTGCAACTGCAAAGTCGCCAGGCGCTGTGGCTGCGCCAGCACACCCAGACACTGTTGGCCGCCCAGGCCGGTATCGCACAGGTCATGGCGCAAGGGCAGTGGGTGGCGGATGGGCGTTCTATTGCGCTGACCTTCGACGACGCCAGCTTACAGGTCAGTCTGCGCAGTGAGCGCGGCAAGCTGTACCTGGTCAACGCTGCCCCCCAAGACCTTACACGTCTGGCCCTGGCCTGCGGCGCTACACCGGTTCAGGCCCGGCAGTTGGCCAAGGCCCTTGAGACGCGGCGCCATCAGGGCCTGGCGCCGTTTCGGGTGCTGGAGGAAGTGCGTCAACTCCCCGGCATGACCCAGGCGCTCTACAGCCAACTACTGCCGCAAATCACCTTGTGGAGCGACCTCGACCGGCCCGCTCCGGCATTCGCCAGCCCCCTGATGCGCAAGGCGTTGAACCTGCCAAGTCAGAACGCCGAGGGCGCCGACCCCGGCCAGGTCGTGGAAATCGACAGCCGCGCCGAGCGCCCCGGCGGCTATCAGGCACGCTTGCGACTGACCCTTTTATTGAGCCCTGCGGAGGACAGCGCACAGCCCTATCGGGTGGTGCGGTGGCAAGAATGATTCAACTCGAACCGATTGCCCGCTATTGGCGCGGCAGCCTGCTGCAACAAGGCTGGCGCCTGTGGCTCACGGAGTTACGCGGCTGTGTGCCGAAGTGGCTGGCGTTCCAGGACCCGCCTGAGCAGGTTCATCACTGGCCGCTGACGGCACCGGTGGTCCCAGGCAATACGCGCCAGGTGCTGATGCTTGCCCCCGACGCCGTGTTGCAGCAAAGGGTGCAACTGCCTCTGGCCGCCGCACGCAACCTCGTGGAGGTGGTTGGCTATGAACTGGACCGCTACACCCCGTTCAACGCCGAGCAGCTCTACTTCGTCGCCCGTCAGGAGCGGCGCACACCCAGCCACCTGGAGGTGAGGGTGGTGGCGATCCTGCGCGAGCGCCTTGACCAGGTCCTTACTGACTGCGCCGCCCTCGGCCTGTACCCGCACCGCGTGGATGTGGCGGGCCTGGGTATCGACCTGCTGCCTGCGCCGTTGCGCCCGCGTTCGCGTTCTGCCGGCAAGCAATTGCAGCGCAGCCTGCCGTGGTTGTGCGGCGCGTTGCTGATCGCGGCGATGCTGTTGTGGCTCAACGATCGCCAGCGGGTACTCGACAGCATGCACGCCACTGTTCAACAGCAAAAAGCCGAGGTCGCCCAGGTGCACGCCCTGCGCCAGCAACTGCTCAACACCCGTGGGGCGGCGCAGTACCTGTCCCAGCGCAAACGGGCACAACCCCCCCTGGCCGGGCTGCTGAATGACTTGACCAGCTGCCTGCCCGCCGACACCTGGCTCGACCAATTGGACGTCAAGGACGGCGAGGTGAGCTTTTCCGGCCAGAGTGCCAAGGCCAGTGGCTTGATCAGCCGCATCAAAGGCTGCCAGCGCTTGGACAACGCACAGTTCGAAGGGGTGATCCAACCCGACGCACGCACCGGCAAGGACCAGTTTGCCTTGCGTGCCCACTTACGCCAGGAGGCCGCCGATGCGCCGACCCCTCACACCCCGTGAACGCCGCGGCGCCGCCTTGTTGACCCTGGCTTTGGTGCTTGGCGCGGCCTATTGGCTGTTGATCGACAGCTGGTTCGCCGGGCCGCTGCGGGCAATGGGTGAACAGGCCGAACAGTTGCGTGAACAACAGCAGCGCTATGCCAGCGTCATACGCCAGGGCGATGCCTTGCGCGAACAGCTGGCGCAAGCACAGCAAGACCCGGCCAGCAGCGCCAGCCTGTTGCCGGGGGACGACCCGGACGTGGTCGCCGCCGACCTGATGCAGCGTCTCGCCGACCTGATCAACAGCCACGCCAACCTCGGCGGCGGCTGCAACCTGACCCAGCGCAAGCCGATCACGCCCGAACAGGACGACAGCGAGCCCTATCGCCAGGTCAAGGTCAGCCTCACGCTCAATTGCGCCATCGAACCGCTGACCGCGATCCTGCATGGGCTGGAATATCAGCCGCCTTTTCTGTTCGTCGATGAGCTGCATATTCGTCGCGACAAACAGGCGCCAGCCAGTGGCGGGGCAGGCAAGCTGGCGGTGCAACTGCTGGTGCGCGGCTACCTGCAACCGGCGCGGGTGGCACCATGATCGGCCCCTTGCGTCCTCTTGAATGGGGCTGGCTCGGCGTGGCCGGGCTCTTGGGGGTGTTGATGGCGATGATCCTCAGCAGCATCGGCGATGCTCCGCGGTGGTTACCCGATGCGCCGGTGCACGCGCCACCCTCGTTCCAGGTGCAGGCCGCTCCCACGCCGGCGTTGCAAGACCTTGCCGGCACCTGGCAAGCGCCGCTGTTCAGCCCGGATCGCCGCCCGGACCGGGAGGTGGGCAAAACCCAGGTGGCGAGCCTGGCCAACCTGACCCTCAGCGGCATCATGATCACCGGCAACCTGCAAATGGCCATGCTCAAGCAAACCGGTGGCCCAACGCTTACGGTGCGCTTGGGCCAGGCGTTGCCCAACGGCTGGCGCCTGGAACACCTGACCCCGCAATACGCCCGTTTTGCCCTGGACGGGCGCACCCAGACCCTGAGCCTCTACGGTAAGCGGTTACCTTTGATCTCACATCCCCGCGAGTCTCTCCCTTGATCGATATGCGCACTTCGCTGTTTTGCCTGGCTACCGCCGTCTCCCTGGGCGGCTGTGGCTCTTTGCCCGACACCCTCGACCCGGACGACGACCTGCTGCACGAGGCCCTGCAGGGCACCGGCGCACAACGCCCGCCGCTTGAGGCGCCTGTGGCCGAAAGCTCTCCACCTGCCAGCCAAGCCCCGCCACAGCGCCAGTTGATTCGCGGTAATCAAGCGTTCGTGCGCCAGCCCGCCGCGCCTGCCAACGTGCCGGAGCAGGGTGGCGATATCGTGTTCAACTTCGCCGATCAGCCCATCGAGGCCGTGATCAACAGCGTGATGGGCGACCTGCTGCACGAGAACTACAGCATCGCCGAGGGCGTGAAGGGCACTGTCAGCTTCTCCACCTCCAAACCCGTGGACAAACAGCAAGCGCTGTCGATTCTCGAAACCCTGCTGTCCTGGACCGACAACGCCATGATCAAGCAGGGCAACCGCTATGTGATCCTGCCGGCCAACCAGGCAGTGGCGGGCAAGCTGGTGCCGCAGATGCGCGTGGCGCAACCGGCCAGCGGCCTCTCGGCACGTCTGTTTTCACTGCGCTATATCTCGGCCACCGAGATGCAGAAACTGCTCAAGCCCTTCGCCCGTGAAAACGCTTTTTTGTTGGTGGACCCGGCGCGCAATGTCCTGAGCCTGGCCGGTACGCCCGACGAACTGGCCAACTACCAGGACACCATCGACACCTTCGACGTGGATTGGCTCAAGGGCATGTCGGTGGCGGTGTTCGGCCTGCAGCGCGCCTCGGTGGCCGAGCTGATGCCCGAGCTGCAAGCCATGTTCGGCGCGGACAGCGGTACTCCTCTGGCCGGCATGCTGCGGTTCTTGCCGGTCGAGCGCACCAACTCGGTGGTAGCGATTTCTTCCCAGCCCCAGTACCTCAGCGAAGTGGGCGACTGGATCCGCACCATCGACGAGGGCGGCGGCAACGAGCCGCAGATGTATGTGTACGACGTGCGCAATATGAAGGCCGCCGACCTCGCCAAGTACCTGCGGCAAATCTACGGTAATGGCGCGATCAAGGATGACGCCCCGGCGAAGGTAGCGCCGGGGTTGCGTACCACCACCTTGTCCTCGTCCACCAGCGCCGGTTTGCAGGCCAACGCGCCCGTACCCGCAGCCGAAGAACCTGAATCCGAGCCTGCCGAAAGCACCCAGGCGCCGCCCACCAGCGACCTCGAAGCGGGCACGCGCATCACCGCGCAAAAGAGCAGCAACCAACTGCTGGTACGCACCCGCCCGGCGCAATGGAAAGAGATCGAAGCGGCGATCAAACGCCTCGACAACCCACCGCTGCAAGTGCAGATCGAGACCCGCATCCTGGAGGTCAAGCTCACCGGCGAACTGGACCTGGGCGTGCAGTGGTACCTGGGCCGCCTGGCCGGCAATTCCACCAGCACCACGGTGGCCAACGCCTCCGGCAGCCAAGGCGCCTTGGGCGGTGGCGGGGCAGGGCTGGGGGCGGCGGACTCGTTGTTCTACTCCTTCGTCAGCTCCAACCTGCAAGTGGCCTTGCACGCCCTGGAAACCAAAGGCCGCACCCAGGTGCTGTCGGCGCCATCGCTGGTAGTGATGAACAACCAGCCGGCGCAGATCCAGGTGGGGGACAACATTCCCATCAGCCAGACCACCGTTAATACCGGGGACGCCGACACCACCTTGAGCAGTGTCGAATATGTGCAGACGGGGGTGATTCTGGATGTGGTGCCGCGCATCAATCCGGGTGGGCTGGTGTACATGGATATCCAGCAACAGGTCAGTGATGCCCAGAACCCGGCGGGGAGCAGTGAGACGCCGGTGAACCCGCGCATTTCCACGCGCTCGGTGTCCACTCAGGTGGCGGGGCAGAGTGGCCAGACGGTATTGCTCGGCGGGTTGATCAAGCAGGACAACGCTGAGAGCGTCAGTGCCGTGCCTTACCTGGGGAAGATTCCGGGGTTGCGCTGGTTGTTTGGCAATACCGGCAAGTCCAAGGACCGCACGGAGCTGATTGTGCTGATTACGCCGAGGGTGATTACCAGCAGCAGCCAGGCGCGGCAGGTGACGGATGATTATCGCCAGCAGATGCAGCTGTTGCGCCCTGCTCAATGATCCTGGCTGCACCGAGTACCAATGTGGGAGCTGGCTTGCCTGCGATGGCGGCCTGCCAGCCGACGCCTATCTATCTGACACCCCGCGATCAAAACTGTGGGAGCTGGCTTGCCTGCGATGGCGGCCTCCCAGCCGACGCCTATCCACCTGACACCCCACGATCCAACTGTGGGAGCGGGCTTGCTCGCGAAGGCGGCCTGACAGGCGACGCAGGTATACCGGGTGTATATCCATTCCTGCGGTAACGGCCACTTAGGGTTCCGCTCTGACAGCGGGTCACTTTGGAAAAGAGCCCCAAAGTAACCAAAGGGCTCTTGCCCCACCACTCGGCACCT